>NZ_JCAWFG010000067.1:0-16925 GCF_059740505.1 Camelimonas sp. FR25
GAAGAACTTATCGAGGCTTATGGCGAAACCGATATGGACCGCGGGCAGGCTGGCCGCCATGCCATTGAATGGACCTTTCAGGGCAACCCGATGCCGTTTGCAGTAGCGCGGGAAGCCGGTGTGGTCATTGGCGTCAGCGGCTACATTCGCCGTAGCGTCCAGCTAAGTTCCGCTAAAGGCGTCGCGCTGCAGGCGGTCGATAGCTTTGTGTCAGAGCGGGCGCGCGGCAGGGGCGTGTTCTCTCGTCTGGCGCAGGCTTATCATGCCTATGCGATGGAAGCCGGCGCTGATCTGGTTTGGGGGGTTCCCAATAACAACGCTGCGCCAGCCTGGTTTGGTAGGCTGGGCTGGCATCGCCATGGTCAGACGCCTTTCATGATCAAACCGCTGCGCAGTGGCTATTTCATGCGCAAGCTGGGTTTCTCCAGCAATCTGCGGGTCACTTTGGCGCGCTGCGACGCTGGGGTTCCTCGCATAGAGCAGATTGGGGCATGGGGCGATGCGCTGTGGGACAGCGTCGCTCCGCAGGTCGGCGTCAGCATTATACGCGACAGGGCGTTTCTACAGCATCGTCTGTTTGAGGGGCCATCGGCGCCCGTGTATCGGGTGGTGGCAGATACTGACGACAGAAAACCGGCCATCGTGGTCACGCGCGAAGCCGAGAAGCATGGCGGCCGCATCGCCTATGTGATGGAGGCGCTGGGGGGGGCGACACTGGACGCCTTGCTGGTGTGCGAATTGGGGCGATTGGCGGATCGCGAGGTCGAACTGGCGCTTGCCTGGGCCTATCCATGGTCACCCAACTACAGATCGTTGAGGAAGGCTGGTTTCGTCCCTTTGCCCGAGCGTTTCAGGCCGATCAATATCTGGTTTGGGGGAAGGGCGGTAAGCGCCAACGCGGCGTGCGTCCAGGACGTCAGGAACTGGTACCTCAGCTACCTCGACAGTGACACTACGTGAGCAGGGCGCGCCTCGTCGGGAGGCCTTCAACTCACGCCGACGGGAGCTATGGACGCCACCTGTCAGTCTCCAGGCCGTCATAGGTTCGCCAGCATTGATTGCTGCGTCAGTTTAGCTATCTGGCCCGCATTAACTGGTCATTGACCGTTTCCACCTTGAATACCGGTGCATTTGCAATCATTCTGCGGGCAAATCATCGCGGCTGGTCGGCGGCGATCTTCAGGCTGGCGCGCGGGGCGACGGGGTCGACGCCGGCGCTGCGACCGGCGCAAAGGGGTGGAACATGACGTCACGAGGTGAGGCTGCCGCGCATGCGCGCGCGGCGATCTGGAGCCTGTCCGCAGCGGCGCTGACCGCTGTCGTGCTGGCCGGCTGCGCATTTGACGGCGGCTCCATGCGTGGCGGCCCGGCGCGGGCCCCGGCGCCTGCTGGCATCACCCGCGACGCCTTCGTCGGCAAATGGGGCATCGCCTCTTACCACGACGTCAAGGACCGCAAGCGCACTGAGACCCAGGCCAGGGACCAGTGCAAGCAGCCTTATGTCATCGCCCTCGGGCCTAATGATGGGGTGATGATGCATGTGGCTGACGATCCCAAGCTGTATGAGTTGCGGCTCAAGGCCGCCGCCGATGGCCGCAATTATATCGGCTTTGAATCGCCGGCGGGCGATCCGGGGGATCGCGAGATCATCTCGATCTCGCCAGATCTGATCGAGATGCGCTTCGTCGATCCCGACGCCCATCGCCGTTACGGCACCTTCATCTTCAGTCGTTGCCGCTGAGGCGCCGTCGCGCCCCGTGACTGCGCGCCTGAGGCGTGCCGGGGGCGGCGCCAGATGATTGCAGCGCCGGGTCAAGCATCAGCCCCCGCGGGCCGATCTGACCCGGCGCTTCCGGCGTCGCTGCGCGCGCCGCCGGCGTCCGCACCAAGTGGAGTGAAATGACCATGCGACGCGCCACTGCGCTGAGAGCGCTTCTCGCCAGCCTGCCCGCGCTGGCCCTGACAGGCCTTGTGCAGACCGCCATGGCGCAGCCGCTGCCGCCGCCGCGGCCACCGGCGGACTTCCGTGAGACCATGGATATTGGCGATGAGCCAGGCCGTGTCTCCACCGGGGAGGTGACGATCACGGATGGTCCATTTGCTCGCCAGATGGTGCTTTATCGCACCAGTGAGGCGCCAGGCACGGTGATCATCCATAGCGGCGAGCGCTTCCTTTATGTGGTGCAGGGTAATGGCCGCGCGCTGCGCTATGGCATTGGCGTCGGGCGTGAGGGCTTCCAGTGGTCCGGCCAGGTGCAGGTGACGCGCAAGGCCGAGTGGCCTGACTGGCGCCCGCCGCCGGACATGCTGAAGCGCCAGCCCTATCTGCCGCGCTTTATGGCCGGTGGTCCTGGCAACCCCATGGGGGCGCGCGCGCTTTACTTGGGCTCCACCGTGTTCCGTATCCACGGCACCAACCAGCCGGAGACCATCGGCCAGGCGATTTCGTCCGGCTGTTTCCGCCTGGCGAACGGCGACATCATCGATCTGTATTCACGGGTGCCCGTCGGCACCAAGGTCATCATCCGTCACAAGGCCACCCTGTAACGGCACAGGGCGCGCGGCGGCCATTCCGGAAGGCGTAAGCCTGAACCGGGATGCGGGGCGCCTGGCGCGAACATCGGCAACCGGATTGCGGGAGGGGGAACAATGGCACTGCGACAGGCCTGGTCGACCATCGGAAAATACGGCGCCGCCGCCATTGTGGCGCTCGGCGTCATTGCGCCTGCTGCTGCTGGCGCGGGCGTGCTCGACGACGTGCGCCAGCGCGGCGAGCTGCGTTGCGGCGTCTCTGATGGGGTCATCGGCTTTTCCGAAAAGACCGCCAATGGCGAATGGCAGGGCTTCGACGTGGATTTCTGCCGCGCTGTCGCCGCCGCGGTGCTGAATGACCCCAAAAAGGTCAGCTTCAAGCCACTGACGGCGCAGCAGCGTTTTGAGGCGTTGCGCAACAAGGAGATTGATCTCCTTGCCCGCAACTCGACCTGGACGCTGGAGCGCGAGGCGCTGCAGGGCGTGCTGTTCGCCGGCATCACCTATCATGACGGTCAGGGCTTTCTGGTGAAGCGCGACCTTGGGGTCGACAGCGCCCTGGGTCTCGACAAGGCGAAGATCTGTGTGGAGCAGGGCACCACCACCCAGCTCAATCTGGCGGATTTCTTCCGCGGCAATTCCATGACCTATGAGGAATTCGCCTTCCCAAGCGGTCCAGAGGCGTTCGCCGCGTTTCGCGATGGCAAGTGCAATGTGCTGACCCGCGACCAGTCGGCCCTCTACGGCGAGCGGCTGCGGCTGGAGAAGCCGGCTGACGCCGTGGTCCTGCCGGACGTGATTTCCAAGGAGCCGCTGGGCCCGGTGGTGCGCAATGACGACATCGCCTGGTACAATCTGGTGAAATGGGTGAATTTCGCCCTGGTCAACGCCGAGGAGCTGGGCATCGCCACCGCCGACATCGACAAGGCGCTGGAATCGAAGAAGCCGGAAGTGCGGCGCTTTACCGGCGCTGAAGGCGGTTATGGCAAGGCGCTGGGCCTTGATCCGGACTGGGCGGTTCGCGCGGTGAAGGCGACGGGCAATTACGCCGAGATCTATGACCGTAACCTCGGCGCCGCCACCAAACTGGCGGTGCCACGCGGGCTCAACCAGCTCTGGAATATGGGCGGCGTGCTCTACGCGCCGCCGATGCGCTGAAACCCAGGGGGAAGCGGTCGCCGCTTGCCCCTTTTTCGTTCAGGCGTGCGCAGTCGGGGGACGCGCGTGCTGCGGCCCCGAAGGGGGGAGCCATCCCAGGATGCGAGGATGCTGACGCATCCGCATCCTGAAATGCTCAGACGCAGCAAGGGCTTAGCCAGCACCCGATGAGTCACGCTCATCGGGTGCTGGCGCCATGCAACGTGATACGGTCGATCTCTCCGGCTATCCTGGTCTTGTCGTGATCTATCTCGGCATGCGGGTGAACGCCTGGATGGGCGTGCGGACGCTGCTAGGCTTTGGGCCGCGCATCTCCGGCGCCGCCCGCCAGCGGCCGGACGGGCTGCTGCACCACCAGACCTTTCTGTTTTCGCTGTTCCCGCCGCATGTCGGCATCCGCCAGTACTGGCGGGATTTCGACGCGCTCGAGGCGTGGTCGCGCAGCGCGCCGCACGCCGACTGGTGGCGCAGCTTCGTGCGCGATCCGGCTGGAACCGGCTTCTGGCACGAGGCCTATTTCATGCGCGGCGGCATGGAGGCGGTGTATATCGACATGCCGCGCAAGACCGGCTTCCGGGCGTTTGCGCCCGTGGTCGACGCCCGTGGCGCGATGTTTTCATCACGCGGTCGGGCGGCGGCGACCGGCGGCGAGACCGGCGCGGAAACCCGGGAGGCGCCAGTGACCGAGCAGGCGCTCTACGGTGACGGTAAGGCCTGAGGCGCCAGGTGGTCGGCCTCCTGGCCGGCGGCGATAACAAGGTCGCGCCCACGACCTGCAAGGCTCAGACGCCGCTCAGACTCGCGCTCCTCCCGATGGGTCATGCGCATCGCCGCCTGGTGTGCCGGGGCTGACGCGACGCATGCCGCAGCGTTGTCCACCATCCACCAATCCCTGTACGCAAACGCAAAAATCCCGGCCAGTGGCCGGGATTTCGCACGCCAGCATCTGGTCCCCTGGCATGGCGACGCCATGCCAGAAGCCCAGGCTCCTGATCAGAAGGTGCGGTCGATGCGCAGGCGCGTCAGCCAGTTGTCGTCGAAGGTCGTGGTCTTGCCGGTCAGGTTGCCGTACTTGTTGTTGTCAAGCACGCGGCCCTTGCGGATGTCGATGCGCTCGTAGAGCACCTCAACGCCGATATCCAGATCCTTGACCGGCGACCAGACGAGGTTACCCGAACCGATGAACTGGCTGTAGTCGCGGAAGGCGACGTTGTACATGCCAGCGGCGGTGTTCAGGTTGCCCATCGGACCATTGACGCGGGCACCCGACGGGAACTTCAGCTGGCCATAAGAAGCCGAGAAGCCCGAACGCAGCTGAGGGGTCCAGTAGTGCAGCAGGGCTGCCGACACCGACCAGGTTTCGGTCTGCTTGATGTCGCCGGTGGTCGGATCGACATAGCCGTCGACCTTGTAGACGCCGAAGCGCGAACCGCCAGCGATGCCAGCAGCGAAGGTGCTGTCACGACCGACAGCGCCGTCCATGCCGGTGTAGGACATGGCGCCCTTGGCGTAGGCGGCCTGCAGCCACAGGGCGTCGCCCGGAGCAAGGAACGGCAGGTTGAACTTCACGCCGCCCTGGACAGCGTAGCCCCACTTGGCGTCAGGACGCTGGGCGAAGCCACCGTTGACCGAGCCGCCGGAGACGAAATTGCCGACCGACATCTGGTGTGCGGCGACCGACAGCTGGGCCGAGCCCCAGCTCTGGTCAACGCGCAGATTGGCGACGAAGTCCGGAACGTTCAGGCGCTGCGAGATGTCGACATAGGCGAAGCCGACCTTGTTGCCAGCGGCGTCATAGGTGAACACCGGCGCCGAGAACTGGCAGCCGACCACGGTGCCGTTGTTGCACAGGGCCGAATTGGCCACGCCGCCGTTGAGGCCGACGCCAGGAGCGGTGATCACGCCGTCAGCATTGGCGCCGCCGAAGAAGATCGGGTTGCGGCGGAAGGTCGGGTCTTCCATAGCCACCGTGGCGCTGAAGCCGTTGCCGAACTTCTGGGTGTAGGCCAGCAGGTTGGTCGAGCCGACGTTCGAGTTGATGTCGATGCCCGACAGGCCGATGTCAGCAGCGTAGAAGTCGTAGAACGAGGCGGCGCGGCCAGCGGTCAGGCCAGCGAACTGGATGAACGCCTTGTCAACTTCGACGTACTTGTAAGCGCGGTTGTAGGTGTCGACGCCGGTGGCGTTGAAGGCGGCCGGGCCGTTGTTGCGCAGGGTGCCCGAGGCGCCGTGCTGCTGGCCGGTGCGGCTGGCGATGTCGAAGCGCACGAAGGTGCGGATCGTGCCCCACTCGCTGGCGGTGCGGGCGTCAGCCTGGATGCGGCCCGACACGATGTAGTTCGACTTGTCGTGGCCCGACAGGCTACGGTACTGGGCGAACTCGTAGCCGAACGACACGCGGCCGCCGATGCGGATGCAGGTGTCGGTGCCCGGGATGTAGAAGAAGCCGACGCCATGGGTGGCGCAAACCTTCACATACTCAACCGGAGCCGACTTGGTGGCCGGGAGATCGGCGGCGCTGGCGGCGGAGACGGCCAGCAGGCCGGCTGCCGAACCAAGCAGCAGGGACTTGGCGAACTTCATACTGGAAACCTCTGGATTCTTAATTTTGGGGACACCGGTCGCCTGATTCAGGTGCGAGGCCCGAAGCGGCGTCCTTGTCTGTCCGCTGTTACGTAGAGTTCGACTGGTCAAGCCTGACCAATGTCGTTCACACTATCGTCACCTGCGGCGGAGGCAACCGTACAGCACACCCAGAGGGGGAGTCGCGCCGACACTTTGGAAGGTGTGTAGCGTAAATAGCACGAATGTGACTGTTTTGTGTGCATCTGCGTGGACAGGCGTCAGCTGTTATCCACTTACGTAAAGATGTTGTCGTAATGTGCTGAGGTGACCTTACGGCATGCCGGAGCCACTGGCGGGCGCGATTCCCGGCTTGCGGGCGGCGCGGCGGTGGCGCAAGGTCTGACGCAACTTGAAGCGTGTGCGCCTGATGGCGCCATCGCCCGCGTCAGTGGGGCAGCGCTCGCCGGGCGGCGCGATGATCATCGTGCGGTGGGCCGCGACAGGGTGGCGTGGTGGAACGCTACGTCAACTGAATCCATGTCATGCCGCGAAGGCGCCGGCGCATCCGCGACCTGACAGGCTCAGCCGCTGCTTCCGGCGCCGGTCCGGGCGGCGGTGGGGCGGGCGCCGCGGGTGATCAGCCGCGCCGCCTCGTGCCGCATCTGCTCGAACATGTCGTCGGCAATTTTGCCGGCCATACGCAACACGATCAGCCCATGCAGCGCCGCCCAATAGGTGTTGGCGATGGCGTCGGCGTCGCCGGCTAACAGTCCTTGCGCCACCATCTCGCGGACATAGCCGGTGAGCAGCGCGCGCGACCGCGTCATCGCCCGCTGCAATGGTTCGCTGGCCCCGCTCTCATCCTGTCCGAAGGCGAAGATCAGCTGATAGGCGGCGGGTTCCCGAAAGGCGAAAGCGGTATAAGCGTCGCCGATGGCGCGCGACCGCTCCCACGGGCCGTCGGCGGCCTGCGAGGCGGCTTCGATACAGTCGGAGAAGCGGTCGTAGGCGGCGGCGCGCGTGGCGTCGAGCAGGTCGGCCTTGCACGGGTAGTAGCGATACAGCGAGGCGGCGGTCCAGCCCATGTCGGCCGCCACCGCACGCATGGAGACGCCGGCCGGGCCGCTGCGCGCAATGTGCCGCTCCACCACCTTGCGGATGCGCTCGCGCACCGCGTTGACCTGTTTTTCCGTCAGAAGCGCAGCCATGGCGCTTGTCATACTAAACAGTGTTCGGTATGGCAAATGCTGAACACTGTTTAGAATGATTGGAAACGCCGTGGCAGCCAGATACCCCCACATCTTCTCGCCGCTCAAAATCGGCCACACCACCATCAAGAACCGCATCCTGATGGGATCGATGCACACCGGGCTTGAGGATGTGCCCAATGCCGGCGAGCGCCTGGCGGCCTATTTCGTCGAGCGCGCGAAGGGTGGCGTCGGCATCATCATCACCGGCGGCATTGGCCCTCACGCCACCGCTGGCGTCGGCGCCAAGCTCGTCAATGCCGAAGAGGTCGCCATGCACCGGCAGGTGACCGACGCGGTGCACGCCGCGGCCCCCGACTGCAAGATCGTCATGCAGATCCTGCACAGCGGCCCGCTGGCCGGCACCCCGGCCTGCGTGGCGCCGTCGCCGGTCAAGTCGCGCATTGGCCGCTTCGCGCCGAATGCGCTCGACGCTGCGGGCATCGAAGAGCAGATCAACGCCTTCGCCACCTGCGCCAGCCTGGCCAAACAAGCCGGCTATGACGGCGTCGAGATCATCGGCTCAGCCGGCTATCTGATCTCGACGTTCCTCGTTCAGAAAACTAATCAGCGCACCGACGAATGGGGCGGTTCGTGGGAAAACCGCATGCGCTTCCCGCTGGAGATCGTGCGCCGCACCCGCGCCGCCGTCGGCGAGGACTTTGTCCTCGTCTTCCGCATCTCCGCCATGGACATGCTGCAGGAAGGCCTGGCGTGGGAGGAAGTGGTGTCGTTGGCCAAGGCGCTCGAGGCTGAGGGCGTCGACGTCATCTCCACCCATTTCTGCTGGCATGAGAGCCTTGTGCCGACCATCGCCACCATGGTGCCGCGCGCCGCTTTCACCCAGGTTACGGGACGGCTGCGCAAGGAGCTGTCGATCCCGCTGATCACCTCGAACCGCATTAACATGCCGGCGGTGGCCGAGGAGGTGCTGGCGCGCGGCGACGCCGACATCGTCTCGATGGCGCGGCCGATGCTGGCTGACCCGGAGCTGGTCAACAAGGCCGCCGAGGGGCGCGAGGACGAGATCAACACCTGCATCGGCTGCAACCAGGCCTGCCTCGATCACACCTTCACCGGCCAGCTCACCACCTGCCTTGTCAATCCGCGCGCCTGCCGCGAGACCGAGCTGATCGTCGCTCCGGCTCCGGCCCGTCGCCATATCGCGGTGGTCGGCGCTGGCCCGGCGGGCCTCGCCTATGCCGTCACCGCCGCCGAGCGCGGCCATCAGGTGACGCTGTTCGACGCCGCCAGCGAAATCGGCGGCCAGTTCAATTACGCCAAGCGCATCCCGGGCAAGGAAGAGTTCTACGAAACCTTGCGTTACTACCGCCGGATGATCGACGTGCTAGGCATTGAGCTGCGGCTCAACACCCGGGTCGACGTCGATCTGCTGCGCCAGGGCGGCTTCAACCATGTGGTGGTGGCCACCGGCATCAACCCGCGCACGCCGGCCATCCCCGGCATCGATCACGCCAGGGTGGTCAGCTACATCGACGTCATCACCGGCAAGGCCGAGGTCGGCCAGACCGTGGCGATCATCGGCGCTGGCGGCATTGGCTTCGATGTGGCCGAGCTGATCACCCACAAGGGCAAGAGCAGCGCGCTCGATGTTGACCTGTTCGCAAAGGAATGGGGCATCGATTTCAAGAACCATCCGCGCGGCGGCGTCACCGGCGTCGAGCCGGTGGTGGCCAGCAGCGGTCGCGAGGTCACCCTGCTGCAGCGCAAGGAAAGCCCGGTTGGCGCCACGCTTGGCCGCACCACCGGCTGGACGTATCGCATCGTGCTGCAGCGCCGCGGCGTCAAGATGGTGCGCGGCGTTGAATATCTGCGCATCGATGACGACGGCCTGCATGTCCTGATCGGTGGCCAGCCGGAGCTTCTGGCGGTGGACACGGTCATCGTCTGCGCCGGTCAGGACCCGCTGCGCGACCTGCATGACCAGCTGGAGGCGGCGGGCATGTCGTCGGAGCTGGTCGGCGGCGCCTTCGAGGCCATGGAGCTCGACGCCAAGCGCGCCATCAAGCAGGCGACGGAGCTGGCGGCCGCAGCCTGACGCGCTGGCCCCCACGCGCCCTTCTTTGTCGTGAACCAGCGCGAGCGCGCCCTTCCCGCAGGTGGGAGGGCGCGTTCGCCGTTTTATGCGCGGCCACGAACAGGTTGACCCCCAACAACAAGGCTCAGGCGCCGCCCGGGTTGTGGCCCCAGTCCCCAAAACGGGCTTGGCAAGCGGCGTGTCCACTGACAGCCTGTAGCCAGACAGGCAGTCGCCACAACGAAAGAGCGCGCCACAGCGCCCGCCAAACGGCGCGTCACGGAGGGGGAAACCATGCAGATCGCGACCAGAACCACCAGCCAGGGGGAGATATCAGGCTTTTGCGATCCGGCCTTCGCCGGTGTGCTAGAGGCCTTCGCCGACAATTTCGATGCGCGCGGTGAGGTCGGCGCCAGCGTCGCCATCAGTGTGGGCGGCAAGCCGGTGGTGGATCTGTGGGGGGGACGCAAGGCGCCCGATGGTCCGGCCTGGGAGCGCGACACCCTGTCGGTGGTGTTCTCCTGCACCAAGGGCGCCTCGGCCCTGTGCGCCCATATGGCGGCGGATCGCGGCCAGCTCGACCTCGACGCCTATGTGACGCGCTACTGGCCGGCCTGGGGCCAGGCTGGCAAGGAGGAGACGCTGGTCTCCATGATGCTGGACCATTCGGCTGGCGTGCCGGCGGTGCGCACGGAGCTCAAGCCCGGCGCCTATTACGATTACGACCATATGGTCGCATTGCTGGAGGCGCAGGCGCCGTTCTGGCGGCCGGGCGAGCGCAACGGCTATCACGCCGTCACCAGCGCCTGGACGGTGGGCGAGATGGTGCGCCGCGCGACCGGCCAGCGGCTGGGTCAGTTTTTCCAGCAGGAGGTGGCGGGCCCGCTCGGCCTCGATTTCTGGATCGGCTTGCCCGAGGAACAGGAGGCGCGCATCGCGCCGGTGTTGCCGTTTATCCCCGACGACGCCTCGCGCGGCAGCCGCATCGTGCTTGCGGCCATGGCCGACAGGGAAGGGCCGTCGGCGCTGTTCCTGTTTAACAATGGCCAGTTCAATCCCAACGCCCGCGAGGCGCGGGCGGCTGAGATCGGCTCGGCCACCGGCGTCACCAACGCCCGGGGGCTCGCCGGGCTTTATGCGCCGCTGGCCAATGGCGGCGGCCTGGGCGGCGTGCAGCTGGTGGGGGCCGATGCGCTGGCGCGCATGGCGCGGGTCTCGGTGGCGACCCATTGCGACGCGACGCTGGCCATTCCTACCCGCTTCTCGCTGGGCTTCATGAAATCCATGGACAATCGCCGCCTCGACAATGCGGCTGATTGCTCGGTCATCCTGTCAGACGCCGCCTTCGGCCATGTCGGCGCCGGCGGCTCGATCGGTTTCGCCGACCCGGCCACCGGCATGAGCTTCGGCTACACCATGAACCGCATGGGCCCTGGCATCTTGCTCAACGACCGCGGCCAATCCCTCGTCGACGCCGCCTATCGCGCGCTGGGCTATCGCTCGAACGCCAGCGGCTGCTGGCAGGCATGAGTAGCGGGGGCAGGGATGGCCGCGCGGCCTGGCTGGCGCGGCAAGCGGGCTGAACTGTCAGCAGCAGCCGTGAATGTCTGGCGGGCGCCGCCTGGAACTCTGCCTCAATACCAGGATGCGAAGATGCTGACGCATCCGCATCCTGACATGCTCAGGCGCCGCACTGACTTAGCCAGAACGCGATGAGTCATGCTCACCGGGGCCTGGTATCAGCCCGCTGCAGCCAGCAGATCGGATGCGATCGCTTGCGCCAGCCGGGCGTCCGCCGTGGCGAGCAGGTTGGGGCCGACGGTGTTCGGCGACAGGAAAGCCAGCCGCCCCGAGCCGCCGTGCAGGAACACCGAGATCAGGCCATGCCTGACTTCCACGGCGAAATGGCTTGCCACGCCCGAGGCGCCGACCACCTGGATGGTCAGGCAGGGAGGTCTGAACGCCATGGCCTGCTCATCGGCAAAATTGTCGGAGGTTGACGCGGCGCATTCCGCAACGGCGGCGTCGTGGACCGCGGCGCGCAGCTGCTCCAGCCACGCCACCGCTGCGCCAAACGCCTGATGCCGGGCCGCGACGCGCGCCGATGACTGTTCCGCCAACCGGACATCCCGTTCGCGGTCAGCAAGCAGCCGCGCGCGACTGAATAGACCTGGAATCAACGCCAGCCCCCTCTCAAACGCTGGGCTTATGACGCAATGATGACAGCTAACGTGCGCTGGCGCACATGGCGCCGCGGGTGAGCGCGAGGATGCCGCCGATACATCGGCGACGTGGCCCTGACTTGCGAAAGCGCCTGTTGGTCGCCACAGCGACCGATGCGGTTTACGGCGATCTCCTCACGCTGAATATCGCCTGCTGCGGTCAGAGGAGCTCAAACCGGACGGGATGGCCGCCTGCGCGCAGCATCTGGCCTTTCCAGCGGAAAACCGGCGGCGCCTCGGAGGTGAGGGTGAAGCGGGCGCGGCGCAGGAAGGTCGCCAGGATGGCGACGATTTCGAGCATGGCGAACTGCTTGCCGCCGCACACCCTGGGGCCGAGCGAAAACGAGGTCTGACCGCCATAGGCTAGGCGGTCAAAGCGGTCATCGAGGTTGATCGACCAGGGCTCGGGCCGCAATGTGCGGGCGTGATTGACGCCAATGAACGACACCAGAACGTTCTGGCCTGGCTTGATGGCGTGCGGCCCGATGACGTCGTCGCCCAGGGCGATGCGCGCGATCAGGGGCGTCACCGGATAAAGACGCAACGCTTCGCCGACGAATCTGAACAGGCGCTGGCGCTGACTGAGGCGGGCCCAACTGACGGCCTCGCCGGGCGAGATGTCCGCGTCACTGTGCTCCGTGTCATGGTGAAACGGGCAGGCGCCGCTGCCATCGTCGGCCGTCAGCCCGTCCGTGGCCCCGGTGGCGCCTGCCGCCGGATCGTCGCCGTTCCAGAAGGCCAGCGCCTCCGTGCGGAGCTCTTCCTGTAAGGCGGGGTGGCGGGCCAGCAGATAACACATCCAGCCGAGCGTCGCGGCGGAGGTCTCAGACCCTGCGGCGAGGAAGGTGATCATCTCATATTCCAGCACCACCCCCGAGGCCTTGTCCGCGTCGGCGGCGCGCAGCCGCTCGATGAGCGGCTGACCGTCCAGGGCCGCGCTGCGGAAGAACCGCAACATCTCCAGTACCCGCTTGCGGCTGATCAGTAATTGCGGCAGCCGTTCGCGAAATTGCCGGCTCGTCTCTCCCTCCGGAACGAAAGAATATTCGGAGGCGAAGGTCATGGCGTCAGCCAGCGCCGCCATGTCGACGCCGCTGTCGGCGAGGGAATGATCAAAGAAGCTGCGCAGCAGAATGTCAGCGGTCAGATCACGCAGGGCGTCGTCATCAATCGTCTCCACCCCGGCGGCGCTGCGGGCGGCCATGGCGTCAATGGTCGCGTTGGCGCAGGTGGTGGCGATGGCGAAGGCAGCCTCGCGGTCGAAGCGGTTGTAGGCGGGCTGCGTCAGCTGCCGGCGCAACTCCCAGGCGTCGCCGTTTTCCGAAAACCGCGAGGCCCCGAGCGTGCGGCGGAACCACACCATGTTCTTGTCGTAGTTGCGCGCGTTGAGCCGCAACACATGGTCGGCGTCGGCGGGCGACTGGATGATCAGAACATCGACGCCGCTGAGATTGACGAAGACGCTCTCGCCATTGTGCGTGCGCGCCAGGTCGTAAAGCATGGCGCAGACATGCTCACTGTCCTGCATCCTCCGCCTCCAGCATGCGCCCGAGATCGCGCAAGGTCTCGACCTCCATCAGCTTGAGCGGATCAACTTCGCGGCCGGTCTCCTGCTCGATCGACAGCACGATCAGCTCGAAGGTCAGGCTGTCGAGATTGCCGACCGAGCTGAAACGCGCGTCGAGATCGACGTGCTCGCGGGGCAGGAACAGCGCGCTGGCGACAATATCCTTCAGAAGCTCGATGGTCTTTGGGCTTACATCGCGCATGGGCCATACGCTCCATTCAGGTAGTTGGCGCGCGCCAGCGCCCGCGCAATCTTGCCGGATGAGGTCACCGGCAGCGTTCGTGGCGGCGTCAACGTCACCAGGGGCGAAACCCCCAACCCGGAGAATACCGCCGCCCGCACCGTTTCGGCCAGCTGCTCGCGGGCGTCGCCCTGTAGCCGTGTTTCAATCAGCACGATGACATCCTCGTCCTCGCCATTGCTGACGCCAAAGGCCGCCACCTCGCCAGGGCGGGCGCCCGCCGCCTGCTCGGCCAGGAGTTCAATGTCCCGCGGCCACAGATTGCGCCCGCGCTGGATGATCAGTTCACGCGCCCGCCCGGTAATGATCAGCCCCATAGGGGTCATCGCGCCCATATCGCCGGTGTCGAGAAAGCCCTCGCTGTCCTGCAACGCGGTTTCGCCGCCTCCGGCGGTCACTACCGCCTGGGCGACGCTCGGCCCCTTCACCAGAATGCGACCTGTTACGCCAGTGGCGGCGTCCCCACCTTCCGCATCGACAATGCGCAGCGTGTGGCCAGGCAGCGGCGCGCCGCAGCTGACGTGGCCGCTGTCAGTGGTGACAGGGCCCAGACGCCGGTCGGCGAAGCTGACGGCGAGCACGCTCTCCGCGAGGCCATAGCTGGGCAGAAAAGCCTTGCGGTTGAAACCGGCCGCCATGGTCGCTGCGGCGAAGGCGTCGAGAATGTCAGCACGCACGGTGTCGCCGCCGACGCCGGCGATGCGCAGCTGCGACAGGTCCAGCTCACTGGCGCGATCCCGCGCCCGGTCAGCCGCCAGCCGCCAGGCGAAGGGCGGCGCATAGGTTACGGTGGCGGCGTTGCGGCTCATCAGCGCCAGCCACAGCTCGGGCCGGCGCGCGAAGCTGGCTGGCGCCAGATAGTCGACGCTGCACGGCACGAACAGGGGGGCGATGGAAAATCCGACCATGCCCATGTCATGGTACAGCGGCAGCCACGAGCAGGCGCGGTCGCCGGGGCCCAGGCCGAGGCCGTGGCGGACAATGGCGCTGGCATTGGCGCAAACCGCTCGCTGGGTGTTGAGGATACCCTTTGGATCGGCGGTCGAGCCGGAGGAAAACTGCACATAAGCGATGTCGTCAGGCCCCAGCGGCGTAAGCGCCCCCGTGGCCGGCGTCGTCGCAAGATCACCCCACGCCAGGGTGCGGACGGCGTCCCCGGCGATACCAAGCTGTTTCAGCCCTGGCGACATCACCACCGCAGCCGCGCCGGCCGTGGCGGCGAGCGCGGCGATGCGCGCCGCATAGGCGGCCCGCCCGCCCGGGAAGACGCTGTAGGGCAGGGGGCAAGGAACCACCCCGGCGAACTGGCAGGCGTAGAACCAGCGCAGGAAGTCCGGCGAGGTCTCGGCGATCAGTCCGATGCGATCACCAGGGCGGATGCCTGCGCCCGGCATGCGGCGCGCCAGGTCTTTGGCCTCGTCGGCTAGGGTCTGATAGCTCAGGCTGTCGGTCAGGGCGCCGGTGGCGCTGTAGAACGCCAGGCCCTCAGAGGTGGTCGCCGCGCAGGTCAGGGCGTCTGCGAGGGTGGCGCAGGCCGGGGCGATCATGTGCCGGCGCCGCCCAACACGCCTTCGCGGAACGCCGAGAACACCATGATGTCGACGCGCGATCCATCCGGCGCCCGGCATTCGCGGCGCAACAGTGCTTCCATGATGAAGCGGGGGTTATCCTTGAAGTTGAACAGCATGCGGAAATTGCGCGAGACGATGCGGGCTGAAATCTTGTCGATGCCGCGCCGCTCAAAGAAATCATCGAGCAGGACGTCAATTGTCGCCCACAAGACGCCCTTGCCGCGAAACGCATGCACGCCAATCCCGGTGGTGATGCCGCCGGTGCGGTGGGTGAGATCGATGTCCAGTGTGTAAAACCCGACCAGCCTGCCGCTCGCCGTCTCGAAGATGCCGACCAGATAGTTTCGGCGATTGTCGAAGCCGTCGATGAACCGGCGCAGGCTGTCACGGCTGAAGGCCAGATCGCCCAGGTTCAGCCCGCGCAGCATGGCGCCGTCGTTGAACCAGTCCACCACCTCCTGCGTGGCGTCGGCGCTGACCAGGCTCCGGAGCGTGAACGGACCAGATGTCAGCGATACAGGGCCGCTGACGCTTACCTCTGCCGGTGGCGCAGAAGGGTGCCTAACTCCGGGCGTTGCGCCCAGATTGACGACGACGGGACGGCTCGCCATGGCGGTCAGGCCGCAGGCGCTGCGG
This sequence comes from Camelimonas sp. FR25, assembly GCF_059740505.1. Classification (NCBI taxonomy): domain Bacteria; kingdom Pseudomonadati; phylum Pseudomonadota; class Alphaproteobacteria; order Hyphomicrobiales; family Chelatococcaceae; genus Camelimonas; species Camelimonas sp. FR25. Next base: position 15,778 of record NZ_JCAWFG010000067.1, read on the forward strand.
CGGCCTGGCGCAGCCGCCCGACGAGCCGGTCGCCAAGGTCGGCCCAGTTCTGTTGCGAGGTGATCTGGCTTGAGGCGGCGTCGAGCCAGCCAGAGCGGAACCAGCGCGTCACCGTGGCGTCCGGAAGCTCCCGGAAACGCTGCGGATCAATGCTGTGGAACCCTTCAACCGTCCGCACGGCGCCGCCTGGCAAATGCACCTGGCGGCTGGCTGGCGTCAGCAGGCCGGCGTCATACAGATCCTTTACAAAGGCTCTGGTGCGCGCCTCCTCTTCGACGCCCTGCTGGCAGAAGGCGGCGATCTCGCGCGTCAGCGCCGCAGGTTCGCCAGCATCGTCAAACAGGCGCTGCCGGTTGGGGTCGCTGTCGCTGAAGCGGTCGCAGGCCATGTCGACGGAGAGAACGGCGGCGTCGAGGCCGATCGCCGGCGCGCCATCCGGCCCGGTCAGCAGGAACGGGTAGCGCCGCAGCCAGGCCGGCGTATAAATCCCGGCCGCCCAGGCGCCGTTACTGGCGACAAACAGATTTTCATTGGCCCGCAGGCCGGTGACCACCAGCGGCGCCACGAAGCCGGACAGGCTGAAGACGATGGGAAAGTGTCGGGCGGCGGCAAAAAATTCGCTGACGCCCAGCGGTATGGTGGTGGCCTGGCTGGCGAAGTCGAGGCGCGCCGTCCCGCTGACGCCGAGGTTGCGGTGCTGGTCGCCGCACAGCGCGACGACCTGCCTGTAGAGTGGCGGATTGCTGTTCATACGGCTAGCGCGTCTCTCGCCAGTTATGGCTCACCAGGAAATCCGGATGCCTGCGCGCCCACCGAAGCGCTGCTGGCCCAGTCCGTCAATGGTTTTCTCATAGTCCGCTGACGCAAAGGCGCTGACATTCTGGGTGATGGTTCCCGAGATGCCGAGCGACAGCTGCGCCCAGGTTCCGCTGAGGCCCGGCGACAGATACACGCCGGTTGGGTAGCCAATGCTGCGGAACTCGACGCCCGCGCCGTCGCCAAACTGCCGCCAGAGATTGGCGCGCGCCCAGAACTCGGTCTTGCGGCCCGCCATGTCGCTGAAGCTGCGTGACAGCCTGACGCCGACCCGCGCCAGCCCCGAGTTCACCTCTGAGTGTCTGATCAGAAATTAAGTTGAGTGGTATCAG
>NZ_JCAWFG010000068.1:0-1122 GCF_059740505.1 Camelimonas sp. FR25
GACTCATAAGGGGTTTCGTCAGCGGCGCAGACATGATTCAGTTCGCAAATCGGGGGAGATTTGCGATGGCTGCGCCGATCCGTATTCGGGATGATTTTACTGCGGCGCAGGTTCGTGCCAGAGCCCGGGCCGCAAAGGACCCTGCCCAGGTTCGCCGGCTTCTTGCGATCAGCGCCATTCTGGAAGGCGTCAGCCGCAGCGATGCGGCCAGCCTCGGTGGCGTGACGCTGCAGATTGTCAGGGACTGGGTGCTTCGTTTCAATGCCGGTGGCCCCGATGGGCTTGCAACGCGCAAGTCACCGGGGCCTCACAGGATCCTCAACGACAACCAGCGGCGTGCGTTGGCTGAGATCCTAGAGGCCGGCCCCATTCCGTCGGTTCACGGCGTCGTGCGCTGGCGCATTATCGATCTCGTCCAATGGCTATGGGATGAGTTTGGCATCTCCATCAGCAAGCAGGCGCTCGGGCGTGAGCTGCGAGCTATGGGGTTTCGGAAACTTTCGGCCCGTCCCCGTCATCAAGGCCAGCGTCTGCAGGATATCGCTGATTTTAAAAAAGTTTCCCCACCCGTCTGGCGCAAATCCGGAAGGGCCTGCCGAAGGACGCCGCAATAGAATTGTGGTGGCAGGATGAGGCCCGGATTGGCCAGAAAACACAGATCACCCGTCGCTGGGCCAGGCGCGGAACGCGCCCAGTTGCCCCGCGAGACCTGCGCCGGGCCTCCGCCTGGATATTCGGCGCAATCTGTCCTGAAAGCGGCAAAGGCGCAGCCCTGGTCATGCCGCGCTGCAATAGCGAGGCAATGGGGCTTCACCTCGCCGAGATCAGCAGGAACGTTGCCCCCGGAGCCCACGCGGTGCTCCTGCTCGACCAGGCTGGGTGGCATGTCTCCAGCAGGCTCGATGTGCCAGTCAACATCACCCTCCTGCCGCTACCCCCAAAATGTCCTGAGCTGAACCCGGTCGAGAACGTCTGGCAGTTCATGCGCGATAACTGGCTATCGAACCGTATCTTCTCTTCATACGACAGTGTCGTGAACCAGTGCTGTGAGGCATGGAACCGCCTCGCCGATCAACCATGGCGCATCATGTCAATCGGACTCCGCCAATGGGCGCATGGGTT
>NZ_JCAWFG010000069.1:0-5852 GCF_059740505.1 Camelimonas sp. FR25
GAGAGGCCGTTCGGATGTCAACGTCCAGGCGACAAAAATCCTTCCGTTCCGGAGGGGTCCTGTTCGGACGCCGCCCAGACGAGCTGGATGCGCATAGCTAAGCCGCTGATTGTGCGGCCGGTTTTCATGTTAGCGCCTTTTGTGCGTCTGTGGAAGAGCTGCATGGTGAACGAGTTGACGCCATTGGGCGCCAAGCTCGGCTTTCGCCGGGCGGGGTGTGCAATCCCATACGACGCGGGTCCATGAGCCCATGAGACCGAAACGCGCGGCGACTGCGCAGGCTGGCGTCAAATTTAGCCGCGTTCGCCGACCCGTCAGGCGCTCGTCACGGTTCCACTGCGGATTATGCCACCGATGTGTTGAACGGCGGAGTTGTACTGTATTTGGCTGCGCAGCTCAGAGGCCGCGCTTCTGGCCGAGTGGCATCGTGGCTGCAAGGGTGAATGCGACATCTGCCTGTCGCCGCGGACCAGTGCGCCGGCCATTAGACGCGACCACATCGTCGGGATGGAAGCTACCGATTACCAGATCGTCGTGGCGCGCCGGGGCCTCATCGACCGTCTGCCGGTTGCGCGACTGTACCCTACAATGATTGCGACTATGCCGTAGCCCATGCGGCGCATGCCCGATGCCAGGACAGGTGGGTTGGAAGTTTCCGGCCCGCCGTCTTCTATATCGCGAGCATTGATCCTGCCCGCCATGGCTGGAGCAGGCCGATGACTGCGGTCGTCAACGTGATTTTATCAGCGCACCTACGGCCGATCACACAGAGGCACTAACACCCCCGTATGCCCTGCGCCCGCCAACCGGAGATCTTCGCCTGTTGGCGCGTGGTGCGCCAGGCCATCACCAGCATGCTCGCCCGCTCAACCCGCCAGCCCCCCATCAGATGGCTCGTATCTGCGCTTGCGCACCAATGCACGCCACTTACCTCTGAGCCCCAGCGTAGCGCCGCCCTATCAGCAGGTGATCTGGTGGCGCGCAGCATATCCACGCCGGCAGATTTCCGGGATGGGGTTCGCGGCAGCTGCGTTGATTGCCGACGCGCCAGTGGAGCTGCGCCTCACAACCGGCGGCGTTGGGCCTGACGGCGACGTGATGGGACGATTGAAGGGCGCGGGGTTTTGCACCGACGCCGCATATGCTGAACTGTGGCCTGAAGATAATGGGCGACGTGCAGGCAACAGGCGCGCCCCGACAGGGAGCATGCATGTCGGCACAGAAGCGACTGGCGAGTCTCAAGCAACTGCTCGCCCACGTCCGCGATCGCCTCAGGCTGGAGCCAGGCTTTATCCTGTGGGACGGCGCCCGGGTGCCGGCCGAATTGCCAGATGACGGCCTCGCGATCTGGATTGGCGATGAAGGCGTCATCGCTGCGCTGATCCGCAAGCCTTCCGTCAACACCCTCGCCAATTTGTGGGCCGCCGGGCGCATCGATATCCGTAATGGCGACGTGTTCGATCTGGTGGCGGCAAGGCCCGCTGTCCGCACCCGCGCCTTCCGCCGCTCGCTCGACCGCATGCTGGCGCTGAAGACAGCCGGGCAATTCCTGCTCGTGTCGCGGGGCGGACCGTGGCCGCTGGAGGAGATCGCCCAGACCGCGCCATCAGATGGCGACGCCGGCGAGAACCGCAAGAACATCAGCTATCATTACGACGTCTCCAACTATTTCTATCGCCTGTTTCTCGACGAACGCATGGTCTACACCTGCGCCTATTTCCGCGACGCCGCGGCTACGCTGGAACAGGCGCAATTCGACAAGCTGGAGATGACCTGCCGGCGGCTGCGCCTGAAACCGGGCGAGCAGTTTCTGGACATTGGTTGCGGCTGGGGCGCGCTGATGGCGCACGCCGCAACCCGTTTTGGCGTCACCGCCCATGGCGTCACCCTGTCGGAGCAACAGGCCGAACTGGCGCGCGCCCGCTTCGCCGCCCTCGGGATCGCCGATCGCTGCACCGTGGAGCTGCTCGACTACAGCAAGCTCGAAGGCCACGAGCGCTTCGACAAGATCGCCTCGCTTGGCATGATCGAACATGTGGGGATCAGCAATTATCCGACCTACTTCGGCACGATGCACCGGCTGCTGAAACCAGGCGGGCTGTTTCTCAACCATGGCATCACCCGCCCCGGCAAGAGCGCCACGCGTAAGAAAAAGCGCGCCGACTTCGCTGCCCTCACCCGATACATATTTCCCGGCGGCGAGCTGGACAGTCTGAGCGGCACGCTGACCGCCATGGAGCGCGGCGGGTTTGAAATTCGCGACGTCGAATGCTGGCGCGAGCATTACATGCGCACCTGCCGCATCTGGCACGACCGGCTCAAGGCCAGCCAGGAGGCGGCGGTCGCCGACGTGGGGAACGTCAAATATCGCGTCTGGCTGATGTACCTCGCCGCCTGCTCTATCGCCTTTGAGCGTAATAATGTCGGCTTGTATCAGACGCTCGGCGAAAAGCGCCGCAAGGGCCCTTCAGGCTTGCCGCCTGGCCGCGACGATCTGTATCGCGACTGGCCACAGCCTGAGACGCCCGATCGACAATCGCCCGCGACAATGGTGCCGTGCTGACGCATTGTCTGGCTAAAGCCCTTTGTCAGTAGATGCGCCGGTCTCATTGAACCGCACTTTCAACGGGCGCTCTTGATCCGCCCCGCCAGGCGGCGGAGCCTCACCGCCGCAGGCCATCGACCCCTCGCCAGAGCTCAGGCGTCCTGTGTCCCACTTCCATCGCCGTCCGTCATGCAAGCTTGTCGGGGCCATGTCATGAGTGGCGTAGGCCGACGTTCTGGATCGCCGCCCTGTGGCGACGGAGACGACTTGTCGCGGCAAGGCCCAGGGACGCCCCAGGCCCTTGACGCAGCGGCCCCCGCCCTCAACAAGGGACCGGCGTTTCCGGCCCCGGAAGGAATCCTGATGAAGTTTCGCTTTCCTATCGTCATCATCGATGAGGATTTCCGCTCCGAGAACACGTCAGGGCTCGGCATCCGGGCGCTGGCGGAGGCGATTGGCAAGGAAGGCTTCGAGGTCCTGGGCGTCACCAGCTATGGCGATCTCTCCCAGTTCGCCCAGCAGCAGAGCCGCGCCTCGGCCTTTGTGTTGTCGATTGACGACGAGGAGTTCAGCTCGGGGCCCGAAGATGACGACGTGGTGGTGAAGCTGCGCGAGTTCATCGAAGAGGTGCGCTGGAAAAACGCCGAGGTGCCCATCTTCCTGCATGGCGAGACCAAGACGTCGCGGCATCTGCCCAATGACATCCTGCGCGAACTGCACGGCTTCATCCATATGTTTGAGGACACGCCGGAGTTTGTCGCCAAGCACATCATCCGCGAGGCCAAGGCGTATCTGGAGGGCATCCAGCCGCCCTTCTTCAAGCAATTGCTCGATTACGCCGAAGACGGCTCCTACTCCTGGCACTGCCCGGGCCATTCGGGCGGCGTCGCCTTCCTGAAGAGCCCGATCGGCCAGATGTATCACCAGTTTTACGGTGAGAACATGCTGCGCGCCGACGTGTGCAACGCGGTCGAAGAGCTTGGCCAGCTGCTCGACCACAATGGCGCCATCGGCGCCTCAGAACGCAATGCGGCGCGGATCTTCAACGCCGACCACTGCTTCTTCGTCACCAATGGCACCTCGACCTCTAACAAGATGGTGTGGCACCACACGGTGGCGCCGGGCGACGTGGTGGTGGTGGATCGCAACTGCCACAAATCCATCCTGCACTGCATCATCATGACCGGCGCCATTCCGGTGTTTCTGCGCCCGACGCGCAATCACTGGGGCATTATCGGCCCGATCGCGCATTCCGAATTTGAGCCGGAATCGATCCGCGCCAAGATGCGCGATAACCCGCTGCTGGCGGGGATGGATGTCGACGCCATCCGTCCGCGCATCATGACGCTGACCCAGTCGACCTATGACGGCGTTCTGTACAACACCGAAGAGATCAAACGGATGCTCGACGGCTACGTCGATAATCTGCACTTCGATGAGGCATGGCTGCCGCACGCCGCCTTCCACCCGTTCTATGGCGCCTATCACGCCATGGGCCGCAAGCGGAAACGCACCCGCCATTCGGTGACCTACGCCACCCAGTCGATCCACAAATTGCTGGCTGGCATCAGCCAGGCCAGCCACGTGCTGGTGCAGGATTCTGAAGAGACCAAGCTCGACAGGCATCTGTTTAACGAAGCCTATCTGATGCACACCTCGACCTCACCGCAATATTCGATCATCGCCAGCTGCGACGTTGCGGCGGCGATGATGGAGCCGCCGGGCGGCACGGCGCTGGTCGAGGAGAGCATTCTTGAGGCGCTCGATTTCCGCAGAGCCATGCGCAAGGTCGAGGCAGAATTCGGCGAGAGCGACTGGTGGTTCCGGGTGTGGGGCCCGGATGAGCTGACCGAGGAAGGCATCGGCCACACCCGCGACTGGGTGCTGCGTCACACCGATTCCGAGGGCGTGCAGCGCGACGGCGAAGATAGCTGGCATGGCTTTGGCGACATGGCGCCGGGCTTCAACATGCTCGACCCGATCAAGGCGACGATCATCACCCCTGGGCTCGATATCGACGGCCGTTTCGATGCAACCGGCATTCCGGCCTCGATCGTCTCGAAATATCTCGCCGAGCATGGCGTGGTGGTGGAGAAGACCGGCCTCTACAGCTTCTTCATCCTGTTCACCATCGGCATCACCAAGGGCCGCTGGAACACGTTGCTCGCCGCCCTGCAGCAGTTCAAGGATGATTATGACCGCAACCAGCCGCTGTGGCGGGTGATGCCGAAGTTCTGCGCCAAGCATCCGCGCTATGAGCGCATGGGCCTGCGCGACCTCAGCCTGCATGTGCATGCGCTTTACGCCAAATATGACGTGGCGCGGCTGTCGACCGAGATTTATCTCAGCGACCACCATCCGGCGATGACGCCAACCGAGGCCTTTTCCCACATCGCCCGGCGCAAGATCCAGCGCGTGCCCATAGACGACCTGGAGGGCCGCATCACCACGTCGCTGGTCACACCCTATCCGCCGGGGATTCCGCTGCTGGTGCCAGGCGAAGTGTTCAACACCAAGATCGTCGACTACCTGCGCTTCAACCGCGATTTCGCCCGCGAATGCCCCGGCTTCGAAACCGACATTCACGGCCTGGTGCAGGAAGTCGGACCCGATGGACAGGTCAGCCATTTTGCCGATTGCGTGGCGGTGTGAGCTCGCGGCGGCGGCGCGTCAAGCCTGGCGCTGTCGACTTTTGTCGGCATTCTTGTCCCGCGCGCAATCTGACGGCAATGGGCTGCCTATGGGCACGTGATCAGGGAGAGCATCTTCGGGCGCCTTTGACCTGGCGCTTTCGCGGCTCAAGTGGCGCCTGTGCCGGACGAGCACCGATGTCTCAATTGAGACTTCGCCGATCACCCACGTCCGGCCGCACCTGCCTGTATCCCTGGAACAGTCGCCGAAGTTTGCCCTCGGTTTCCGATTAGCGAACCAACCCATGCAACCGAAGTGAACATCCCCGATGTAAATGGGGAGGCCTTCTAAGCCTTTAGGCCGGGCGCCGTCGCCCTGGGACTGTGATTGACTGTGCATGCTCCCACAACGGACGCCGGTCTATTTATACGCCAGCCATGCCACCTCCCAAGGGGCTGCGCGAACCACCGAGCGGCGACCCGCAAAGTGACGTACGTCAAAACTCTCGTCTTGGGTCGCCCCTTCAGCTTCTACTCGAGGCGCATCGCATCGCTCAGAGTCTGATTCAAAATTATCCTGTGCGATTTCATGACCTTGCGATGCGTCTTGTGAAGAGCTGGATCGAAGCGATAAACAGCCATGCGGTCGCTGATGCGATGGTTTGCTCGAAGTCTTT
>NZ_JCAWFG010000070.1:0-93566 GCF_059740505.1 Camelimonas sp. FR25
GAGGCTGGGTGGCCGGGCCGGTAGCCGAGCGGGTGGGCGTACGGACCACACGGCCGGGAGGTTGGCCCTGTGGTCCGTGCGCGCGCTGTTCAGGCGGCGCTGGCGGCGTCCAGCTCGTGCAGATCGGCGTCGGTCAGCCTGACCTGGGTGGCGGCCACCAGTTCGTGCAATTGCGCCAGGCTGGTGGCGCTGGCGATGGGGGCGGTGATGGTGGGCTGGGCCATCAGCCAGGCCAGAGCGATACGCGCGGGCGTCGCGTCATGACGGGCGGCCACCAGATCGAGCGCATCGAGAATGCGCAGCCCGCGCGCATTGAGATATTTCGGAATCGACCGCGCCCCGCGCGCGCTTTTGCCAAAATCAGCCTCGGAGCGATATTTGCCGGTGAGGAAGCCGGCGGCGAGGGCGAAATAGGGAATGACCCCCAGCCCCTCGGCGGCGCAAAGATCCTGTAGCGGCCCCTCATAGCTGTCGCGGGCGTAGAGATTGTATTCCGGCTGGAAGGTCTCATAGCGCGGCAGGCCGCCCTTGCTGGCCTCGAGCGCCGCGCCGAGGCGTTCAGCCGAGAAATTCGAGGCGCCGATCGCCCGCACCTTGCCGTCGCGGATCAGCGTGGCGTAGGCCTCCAGCGGTTCCTCCACCGGGGTCGCGGGGTCATCGAAATGCGACTGGTACACATCGATGTAATCGGTCTTCAGCCGGCGCAGCGAATCCTCCACCGCCGTAATGATCCATTCGCGTTTCAGCCCCTTCTTGTCCGGCGCCAGCTCGGCGCCGACCTTGGTGGCGATGATCATTTTGTCGCGAACACCGCGCGCCGCCAGCCAGTCGCCGATCACCGTCTCGGATTCGCCGCCCTTATGGCCTGGCGCCCACACCGAATAGACATCCGCTGTGTCGATAAAATTCAGCCCCGCCGCGCGCAGGCCGTCGAGCAGCGCGAAGGAGGTGGCGGCGTCGGCGGTCCAGCCGAACACATTGCCGCCGAAGCAGAGCGGGGGGACCGTGATGCCTGAGCGGCCCAGCGTGCGCATGTCCATGGCGTTCCTCGTCTCGTCAGATTTACCCTGATGCCAGGATGCGAAGAAGCTGACGCCTCCGCATCCTGCAAGGTCAGGCGCAGCACGGGCTTAGCCAGAACCCGATGGGTGAAGCTCATCGGCTTCTGGTATGAGCATGGCAGAGACGTGGGGCGTGGCAACAGGCGGCGCGGGCATTGCTCCATAAAAAAAGGCCGGGCTGCTGCCCGGCCGATCTCATGATGAGCGAGGAAATCAGAAATCCTCGTCGTCATCCTCATCGCGACGCCGCTTCGAGGAGCCGCCAAGCTTGGCGAACACCGAACCTGCGTCGAACTTCTCTTCCTGCTCGCGGCGCGGCGGCGGCATATCGCCGAACGGATTGTCGCCAAACGGATTGGACGGCTGCGGCGCGGTGGTGATTTCCGCCGGCAGCAGGGTCTGGCCACCCTCGTCCATGGACGGCGGCCGGTCCTTGGCGGCCTTCGACACTTCCAGATCAAGGTCGATCTGCGAGCACAGGCCGAGCGTCACCGGATCCATGGGCGAGAGTGACGCCATGTTCCAGTGGGTGCGCTCGCGAATCTGCTGGATGGTGTTCTTGGTGGTGCCGACCAGACGCATGACCTGCGCGTCCTTCAGCTCCGGATGGCTGCGCAACAGCCACAGAATGGCGTTGGGACGGTCGTGGCGACGCGACACCGGCGTGTAACGCGGGCCGCGCGACTTCTTGACTTCCGGCAGGCGCACTTTGGATTCAAGCAGCTTGAGCCGGTAGTCCGGGTTCTTCTGGCCCTTCTCGATCTCCTCGCGCGCCAGCTGGCCGCCGGTGACGGGATCGAGCCCCTTGATGCCGGCGGCGACTTCGCCGTCAGCGATGCCCTTCACCTCAAGGTGGTGCAGCTTGCAGAAGTCGCCAATCTGCTCGAACGTCAGGGACGTGTTGTCCACCAGCCAGATGGCGGTGGCTTTTGGCATGAGCGGTCCGGCGGACATGGATCCAGTTCCTTCCGTACATGTCCTCTACGCGCCCGGGGCGCGGAGAACGAAAAAGCAAACCCCTCCTGTGCTCCGACCCGGCTTTTGGCCGGAGCGACGTATCCTGCGGATACGAAAATCAGAACTGGTGGGGAACATTACCACTATAATCCGCGGCGGGGCGGAGCGCAATGAGCCCGGCGCCGATTGCCGCCGCCGTGAGCATCGCCAGGGTCGCCTGCGCAAGAGTTGCCGGCACAAAGATTGCCTGCGTCAAGGTTGCCTGGGCAAGAGCTGCCTGCGCAAAAGCCGCTCGGCCTGCGGGCGGCGCGTCGCCAGCGCCGCCCCGCGCCCGCCTCACCGTCTCAGGGCGTCAGCATGATCTTGCCGACATGGGCGCTGGATTCCATCAGCTCATGGGCCTGCGCCGCCTCCGCCAGCGGGAAAGTGGCGTGGATCACCGGGCGGATGGCGCCTGAGGCCAGCAGCGGCCAGACCTTTTCCTCCAGCGCCCGGGCAATGGCCGCCTTGGCGCTCACAGGCCGGGCGCGCAGGGTCGAGCCGGTGTGGCTGAGCCGCTTCATCATCAGCTTTGTGAAATCGACGGTGTTTTTTGGCCCATTCAGGAAGGCGATCTGCACGATGCGGCCATCCATGGCGGCGACGTCGTAATTCTTCTGGATGTAGTCGCCGCCAACCATGTCGAGGATGACGTTGACGCCCGCGCCGCCGGTCGCCGCCTTCACCTCCTTCACGAAATCCTGGGTGCGGTAATTGATCGCCAGATCTGCGCCGAGCTTCAGGCATTCGGCGCATTTGTCGTCCGAGCCCGCCGTGGCGAAGACTTTGGCGCCAAAGGCCCTGGCCACCATGATGGCGGTGGTGCCGATGCCCGAGGTGCCGCCATGCACCAGCAGGGTCTCGCCCGGCTGCAGGGCGCCGCGCTCAAACACATTGGTCCATACGGTGAAGAAGGTCTCGGGCAGCGCCGCAGCTTCCAGGTCAGAGAAGCCGGCTGGAACCGGCAGGGCGTTGCTCTCATGCACCGCCACATAGTCGGCATAGCCGCCGCCTGCGGTGAGCGCGCATACCCGCGCCCCTGGCGCAAACCGGCTTGCGCCGGGTCCGGCAGCGACGACCTCGCCAGCCACTTCCAGGCCCGGCAGGTCGGAGGCGCCAGGCGGCGGCGGATAGCTGCCGGCGCGCTGGATGACGTCGGGCCGGTTCACGCCAGCCGCCGTGACGCGGATCAGGATCTCGCCCTCGCCAGGCGTGGGGACCGGGCGCCGGACCAGCTTCAGCACCTCCGGACCGCCTGGGGCGGTGATCTCCACCGCATTCATGGTCGCGGCGCCTGATGAGGCGGTCAGATCGGCGGAAGTGGACTGGGACATGCGCAGGCTCCGTGCGGCGTTTGGGGGCGCGTCGACTCGCGCCCTTGCTGGAGCTACCTTGTTGCAAAGTGGGCTGACGGACAATCGGCGCGGCGTCTCCGCCATGCGCCGGCCCGTCGGGGGCGCAGACAGGAGCTTGTGATGACCGATCCTTTCGCTGATGAACCGCGCCGGCCCGCCCAGCCTTCCGTGCACATGCTCGGCCAGGACCTCGCCAGCCTGTCTGTGCACGAGCTTGAAGAGCGCATCGCCCAGCTTCAGGACGAGATCACCCGCCTGCAGCAGGCCATGAGCCGGAAGACCGCCTCGCTCGCCGCTGCCGAGTCGGTGTTTCGCTTCTGACGCTGCGGGTAGGGCGGCCTGGGGCTTGCGTCTTCGGCGTTAGCTGACGCGTTGGGCTGGACGGGGGCAGCCCGCCATCCAGCTGTCATGTTGGACGGCATCGGCTGATGAGACGTGGATCCCCGTGACAAGCACGGGGATGACGGTGGAGGGGGCGGGGGCGATGACGCAGGAGCGAAAGCAAGAATCGCAGCAGCAAGCCAAGCAGGACCTGCCGCAAGCGGGACTGACGGGGGGAGCGCCTGCATCCTTTCAGCCTGAGCCCCGTCGCCAATTGGCGGCCGCGCTGGCGCCAGTGGCGCCGCAGCCCAGGGCCAGGCACCAGCCGCATCTGTCGTTCTGGTTTGATTTCGCCAGCAATTATTCCTGGCTGACGGCGCGGCGCATTGGGGCGTTGGCGGCGCAGGCGGGGGTGACGCTGGCGTGGAAGCCGTTTCTGCTCGGCCCGATCTTCGCCGCCCAGGGCTGGAACGATTCGCCGTTCAATATCTATCCGGCCAAGGGCGCTTATGGCTGGCGCGACATCACCCGCGCCGCCACCGCCATGGGCCTTGCGGTGCGCAAGCCTGATCCGTTCCCGCAAAATTCACTGCAGGCGGCGCGCGTCGCCCTGGCGCTCCCGCCAGAGGCCACGCCAGCCTTCACCGTGGCGCTGTTTGCGGCGCAGTTCGAAGCTGGCCTTGGCCTCACGGATGAGGCGCTGCACATGGCGCTGGCCGCCGCCGGCGTTAACCCAGACGCCGCGGTGACGGCGGCGGCGAGCAGCGAGATCAAGCAGGCGCTGCGCCAGCGTGGGGCTGAGGCCGCAAGCCTGGGGCTGTTCGGCGCGCCGTCATTTGTGACCAGCGATGGCGAGGTCTTCTGGGGCAATGACCGGCTGGAGCAGGCGCTGGCCTGGGAATGCGCATTGGCGGCAGAGGCTTAGCCACGCGCGACGAGGCCTGGAAAAATCCGCCTGAAGCGTTGTCATGGACATGTGGGCGGTTGTGGATAGCCGCGCTTTGGCCTATATGACCCGGCATCTGGCATGATGGCGCCGGACCCTGCGTGGCCGCTCGACGGCCAGGCGGGACCCCGGCCTGTCGCGCCAATGCGTTTTCGCCGGCGGTTTTTATGCGTCGGCCCGTCCCTCGGGATGGAAGGCGTCGCCCATCCAGGCGCCGCCGCCGCAGGCGAAACGTCACATCAACGCCAGCCGTCGACGCACGGGCCCTGCGGGGCTCCAGGAGCTTACATGTCAGCAGTTGCATCCCATCAGCCGTCGCGTGAAGATTTCGCCGCGCTGCTCGAAGAGTCCTTCGGCCGTTCCGAAGCCCAGGAAGGCTCGGTCATCAAGGGGACGGTCGTCGCGATCGAGAAGGACGTGGCCGTCATCGACATCGGTCTGAAGACCGAAGGTCGCGTGGCCCTGAAGGAATTTAACGGCCCTGGTCGCGAGCAGCCGCTCGCCGTCGGCGACGAGGTCGAGGTTTACCTGGAGCGCATCGAAAACGCGCTCGGTGAAGCCGTCATCAGCCGCGACAAGGCCCGCCGCGAAGAGAGCTGGATCAAGCTCGAGCGCGCATTCGAGAACAATGAGAAGGTGCAGGGCGTCATTTTCAACCAGGTCAAGGGCGGTTACACCGTTGATCTGGACGGCGCCGTGGCCTTCCTGCCGCGTTCGCAGGTCGACATTCGTCCGGTCCGCGACGTCACCCCGCTGATGGGCGTGCCGCAGCCGTTCCAGATCCTGAAGATGGACCGCCGTCGCGGCAACATCGTCGTGTCGCGCCGCACCGTGCTGGAAGAGACCCGCGCTGAGGCCCGTTCGGAGCTCGTCGCCAACCTTGAAGAAGGTCAGGTGATCGAGGGCGTCGTCAAGAACATCACCGAGTACGGCGCGTTCGTCGACCTCGGCGGCATCGACGGCCTGCTGCACGTGACCGACATGGCGTGGCGCCGTGTGAACCATCCGTCCGAGGTGGTCACCATCGGCCAGAACGTCCAGGTCAAGATCATCAAGATCAACCACGAGACGCACCGCATCTCGCTTGGCATCAAGCAGCTGCTGGCCGATCCGTGGGAGGGCATCGCCCAGCGTTATCCGGTCGAGTCGCGTCTCACCGGCCGCGTGACCAACATCACCGACTACGGCGCATTCGTCGAACTGGAGCCGGGCATCGAAGGCCTGATCCACGTTTCGGAAATGTCGTGGACCAAGAAGAACGTTCACCCTGGCAAGATCGTTTCGACGAGCCAGGAAGTCGACGTTCAGATCCTCGAGGTCGATCCGGTCAAGCGCCGCATCTCGCTCGGTCTCAAGCAGACCCTGCAGAATCCTTGGGAAGCTTTCGCCCAGGCTCACCCGGTTGGCTCCGAGGTCGAGGGCGAGGTCAAGAACAAGACCGAGTTCGGTCTGTTCATTGGTCTCGACGGCGAAGTCGACGGCATGGTTCACCTGTCGGATCTCGACTGGAACCGTCCTGGCGAGCAGGTCATCGAAGAGTTCAAGAAGGGCGACGTGGTTCGCGCTCAGGTGCTCGACGTTGACGTGGACAAGGAGCGCATCTCGCTCGGCATCAAGCAGCTCGCCGGCGACCCCTTCGTTGACGCAGGCGAACTGCGTCGCGGCCAGGTGGTCACCTGTGAGGTGGTCGAGGTCAAGGACGGCGGTCTGGAAGTCAAGCTGGCTGACAGCGACCTCACCGCTTTCATCAAGCGCGCCGAGCTGGCTCGCGACCGCGCCGACCAGCGCCCCGAGCGTTTCGCCGCTGGCGAGAAGGTCGACGCCCGCGTCGTCCAGTTCGACCGCAAGGCCCGCCGCATCCAGCTGTCGATCAAGGCTCTGGAAATGGCGGAAGAGAAGGAAGCGATCGCCGCTTACGGTTCGTCCGATTCGGGCGCCTCGCTCGGCGACATCCTTGGCGCCGCGCTGCGTCGCGCCACCGAGAAGAAGTAAGCTCTTTGCTGCGGCGGGCGCCTGCGCCCGCCCCATGCATGGAATTGCTCATGACGGCCAGCCCCCCGGGGCTGGCCGTTTTGCTTGGCGCCCGTCCCCTACGACACGTTCCGTCGCACGCCACGGGCCATGTTATTGATTTTACGGCGGTTTGCTGCACACTGTCCCGGGCGGTCCGGCAGCACGGGTTGCAGCCGCTGCGTAGCGCGCCGCTGCGTGACGTCAGGCGGCGGCGATTGCGCGACAGGGTGGGGGAGCGCAAGGTCATTACCCTGCTGAAAAATCCCTGCGCCCTGTAATTTCTCTGTTTTTTGAGGGTGACAGATCGGCCCTGGACGGGCAAAGGACAGGTCTGCGGTGGCTGCGCACAGGCGCAGACCACTCGCCAAGCGGAGGTTGCCGATGTCATCCAACGCCGAACTGCTGATTGACCGGCGGGCCCTGCGCCGCCGGCTGTCGGGTTGGCGCGCGCTGGCGGTGGCGGCGGTGATTGGCGCCATCCTGTTCGCTGGCGTGATAGCCGGGCGCGACCGGCTGGTCCCGGGTCAGCACGTGGCCCGCGTCAATCTCACCGGCATGATCACCGGCGCCCGGCCGACGCTCGATTTGCTCAAGCGGGTCGGCGAGGCCCGGGACGTGCGCGCCGTGGTGCTGTCGATCGACAGCCCTGGCGGCACGGTGACCGGCTCAGAAGACGTTTACACCGCGCTGCGCGCCCTGTCGGCGAAGAAGCCGACCGTGGCGGTGATCAATACGCTCGGCGCCTCGGGCGCCTATATCGCCGCCATGGGCGCTGATCGCATCGTGGCGCGGCAGACCTCGCTGGTCGGTTCGATCGGCGTGATCATGCAGTTTCCCAATTTCAGCGGCCTGCTCGACCGGGTCGGCGTGAAGGTGGATGAGATCAAGTCGAGCCCGCTGAAGGCGGCGCCCAATCCGTTCGAGCCAGCCAGCCCGGCGGCCAAGGAGGCGATGGCGGCGGTGGTGGGCGACAGCTACGCCTGGTTCCGCGACCTCGTCCGCGTGCGCCGGACGCTGGAGGGCGAGGCGCTGACCCAGGTGGCTGACGGGCGGATTTTCACCGGCCGGCAGGCGCTGAAGCTGCGGCTGGTCGACCAGCTCGGCGACGAGAAGGATGCGCTGCGCTGGATGGAAGGCGCGCGCGGGTTGGCGAAGGATTTGCCGGTGCGGCAGTGGCGGCCGCGAAGCGACAGCCGCTTCAGCCTGACGGCGATGGCCAGCGGCCTGGCGCGCGCCGCAGGGCTTGACGGGCTTGCCGCGGCGCTGGAGCGCAGCGGTGGGCTACACGCGCCAGCGGACGGCCTGCTCGCCGTGTGGACTGGCCCACAGGCGCCATAGCCGCCTGCGCCTCGCCAATGCGTCACGAGGGGCGCACAGGTATAGGCACAGGCAGGCTTGGGCAGGCTACATGCTGCGGCGTCCGGGGGGAGGGCGCTGGAGCATGGATTAATCGCGTGGCGGGCGCGTCTTCGGGTGACAGGCCCGGGGGGCTCCGCGCCGCCACCATCGCGTCGGTGACGGCGGCCTGCGCCGCCAGAACCTGCGCCAGGAAATTTCCCGCCGGACCGGCAGCCTCTCACGGGGCGCCCCGCGGGCATGAACAGGGGAGAGTATCCATGATCAAGTCAGAGCTTGTGCAGCGCATCGCGGAATATAATCCGCACCTCTACCAGCGCGACGTCGAGAACATCGTCAACGCCATCCTTGATGAGATCACCAACGCTCTGGCCAATGGCGACCGGGTGGAGTTGCGCGGCTTCGGCGCGTTTTCGGTCAAGACGCGTGACGCGCGCGTTGGCCGCAATCCGCGCACCGGCGAATCGGTTGAGGTCAGCGAGAAGGCCGTGCCAGTATTCAAGACCGGCAAGGAGATGCGCGTGCGCCTGAACCAGTCGCCGGTCGTCGGTAAGCCCCGGCGCGCCGCCCAGGCCTGAGGCGGTCGCGCGGCGCCTCATGCGGGCGCCCCATTCGCGCGACCCTTGGGCGCCGCGAGCCCGGCGGCCAGGGGTGAGGCGCAGGGCCGGCGTTGCGGGCGCAGGGACACGGTGCAACTGAGACAGGGGATGAGATGGCGACTTTCGTGAAATATCTGGTGCTGGCGCCAGTGGCGATCGTGCTGGCGCTCATCGCCGTGGCCAACCGGGCGCCGGTGACCTTCTCGCTCGATCCGTTCGCCAGCGGCGCGCCAAGCGTCGGCTTCTCGGCGCCGCTCTATCTGATCGTGCTGGGCGCGCTGGCGCTCGGTGTGGCCATTGGCGGCTTCGCCTCCTGGCTGGTGCAGGGCCGCTATCGCCGCGCCGCGCGCGCTAACCGCCGCCAGCTGGAAAAGCTGGAGGCGGAGACGGCGCGCCTGCGCGAAGCGGCGCGGCGCGAGCCTGCCCAGGCCCGGCTCGCCTCCTGAGCCATCGCCAGATGTGTGCAGCATTGAGGCCGCCTCCCGGGGCGGCTTTTTGCTGTGCGCAGGCCGCTGTTCTCAGGCGGTTCGCTGGCGACGTGAGGCAGCATCCGCCCGCCCGACGCAGCCGGCGGAGGATCGGCCCTCCGCGCGACGGCCCAGCCCTGTTGCAAGCCGCTGGCTGCAGATTGGCGGGATCATCCAGAGATTTCGGCTGTTAAACTTAACAGAGGGTAAAACTGGCGAGGCGGGGGGGAGTGGTTAAAGTCCTCTTAACAGGCCCCAGCCTGGACAGATGTGCGCCAGCGCATGGCGCTTCTGGACCTGAACCGGTCACGGTTCCGACCAGAAGTCGCGCTATGGCGGCCATCATGCCATGCGGGGCTGCGCCGATGCTGCCTGCCCGGGGACGACGCCAGAACATGTCAGCTGTAGCCACGCCCGTGCCTTTTGGCGCGCGTTACGCAACCACCCAGGCGTTCGTCGCGCTGTTCAGCGATGCGAACCGCCTTGTGGAGGAGACCGCCGATTATCTGGACGGCGAGGGGCGGGCCGACGCCGCCACGCTCGATCCTGATGCGGCGCACGCCTATGCCCAGGAGGGCATGCGGCTGACCACCCGTCTGATGCGGCTGATGAGCTGGCTGATCCTGCGCCGCGCCGTCGCCGATGGCGACATGACGCTGGAAGAGGCGGATGTCGAGCGGCGCAAGAGCATGTCTTATGTGGAGCCGACGCCGACGCTGGAGACCATCGCCATTCTGCCAGTGCGGCTGGGTGAGCTGATCGGCGCCGCCGCCCGGCTGGAGCTGCGTATCCTGCACATCGACGCCAGCGAAGTGGCGGACGCGCCGCGGCCGTCGCCGGTGCGGCGTGAACTCAGCCTGCTACGCGCCGCCTTTGGCGGCCAGCAGACGCTGGCTCCGGCCCGCCGCGCCCAGCCGCGTGGCCTCGTGGCGCCGCCTGCGGTCAACGCCAATGCCGCCGGCGCTTCGGGCCAGCTGCACCCGGATCATCGCCAGGACCAGCTGATGGGCGCCTGACGTCCGTAACAGCCTCGAAAATCCGTTGCGCGTCTTCGAGACGTCTGGGTTTCCCAGGCGTCTTTTTCGTGCGCCAAGGCCCTATATGCTCCAATGGGCCGCTTCCCTTCGTCCTGCGCGTTTGCGAGCCCCTGCGGCCACAAAAAAACCCCGGCGAGGCCGGGGTTTTGCAACTCAGCTGGGGCGCTGCTTACTTCTTGCCGAAGCTCAGGCCGCCGAACTTGTTGGTGAAGCGCGACACGCGGCCACCGCGGTCCATCAGCTGCTGCGAGCCGCCGGTCCACGCCGGGTGCGACGACGGATCGATGTCGAGGTTCATCGTGTCGCCCTCATTGCCCCAGGTGGTGCGGGTGACAAATTCCGTGCCATTGGTCATCACGACCTTGATGGTGTGGTACTCGGGATGGGTGTCAGGCTTCATAACCGCGTCCTCATGCCCCGCCCGACAACGGGGCAGGCAAATGCGTTCTGGAAAAATTCCGGATTGGCGCTGCTATAGCCTGGCCAGTTGCCGGTGACAAGACGAATCCACGTCGCAACACGGCGAGGCGTCGCCGTTGTCGAGCCGACCTCCGCCATTCGCGCCCGATCATGGGGTTGAACGGGCGACGCTGCTGCGGCGGCGGGCCCCATCAGGCCCTGCCCGCCTGCCATGTCTCGCCCGGACATGTCCCGCCCAGTCATGTCCCGCCCAATTCTGGCCCACGCCCCAACGCCGTCATGCCCGTGCTCGTCACGGGCATCCACGTCTTCGCCCGCCGATAGCGGCGGTCACGCGCTGAGGCATAGACGTGGATGGTCGGGTCAAGCCCGACCATGACGGTGGAGAGGGGGCGTCGTGGGGAGAGCCTGCGGTCGCTGTGCTGCTAATTTGGCGATGGCCGCGCTGTTGGTGGAACGGGCGACGCTGCTGCGGCGGCGGACCCATGACGCCCTGCCCACCAGTCATGTCTCGTCCAATCCTGGCCCACCCCCCAACGCCGTCATGCCCGTGCTCGTCACGGGCATCCACGTCCTCGCCCGCCGATAGCGGCGGTCACGCGCTGAGGCATAGACGTGGATGGCCGGGTCAAGCCCGACCATGACGGTAGAGAGGGGGCGCCGTGGGGAGAGCCTGCGGTCGCTGTGCTGCTAATTTGGCGATGGCCGCGCTGTTGGTTGAACGGGCGACGCTGCTGCGGCGGCGGGCCCATCAGGCCCTGCCCGCCTGTCATGTCTCGTCCGGACATGTCCCGCCCAGTCATGTCCCGCCCAATCCTGGCCCGCGCCCCAACGCCGTCATGCCCGTGCTCGTCACGGGCATCCACGTCTTCGCCGTCCCACAGCCGCCGCCACGCGCTGAGGCAGAGACGTATGGCAGCCTGATCATGCAGGGGCCGCAGAATCTGTGGCGCGGCGATTGGCGCCCCCGCCGCCACATTGCGTGCGTCTGCGGTTTGCTGTTCATACGCAGCAGCGATATTTCGCTGGCGCCGGATGCGTGTCCGGCCCAGCGCTGCGGCCCCGCCAGCAGGACAGAGTATGAGCAACGACACCGTAACCTCCGGCGCCATGTCCACCGGGGGCGCCGCCACGGCTGGATCCGCCGGCAGCGCAGGCGAAGAGGGCGCGTCGGGCCGTAAGGGCCGCCGGCCCGACATGGGGGCGCTGCGGGCCATCTGGCCATTCGCCCGGCGCTACCAGGGCCGCATGCTGGCGGCGCTGGCGGCGCTGTCGGTGGCGGCGGCGGCGACGCTGGCCCTGCCCATCGCCGTGCGGCTGCTGGTCGACCGGGGCTTCTCGGCCGATGAGGGCGGCGTCACGGTTTATTTCCTTGGGCTCGGCCTGGTGGCGCTGGTTCTGGCCGCCGCCAGCGCCTGGCGCTATTATCTGGTGATGACGCTGGGCGAGCGCATCGTCGCCGACGTGCGCGCCGCCGTCTTCCGTCACCTCACCTCCCTCGACGCCAGCTTCTTCGACAGCGTCAAGAGCGGCGAAATCGTCTCACGCCTGACCGCAGACACCACCCAGATCAAGGCGGCGTTCGGCGCCAGCGCCTCGGTGGCGCTGCGCAATCTGTTCATGTTCTTCGGCGCGGTGATCATGATGGTGGTCACCAGCCCGCGCCTGTCGCTGGTGGTGCTCGGGGTGATTCCCTTCATTGTGCTGCCGCTGATCTTCTCGGGGCGCGGCGTCAGCCGGCGCTCGCGGGCGGCGCAGGACCGGCTGGCCGACGCCTCGGCCTATGCGGTGGAGGCCATTGGCGCTGCCCGCACCATGCAGGCCTTCGGCGCCGAGGCGGCGACGGCGACGCGCTTCGCTGGCGCGGCGGAGCAGGCGTTCACCGCCGCCCGCGACGCCACCTTCGCCCGGGCGCTACTGACCGGCTTCGCCATTTTCCTCGTCAGCGCCAGCGTGGTGGCGGTGTTGTGGCTCGGCGCCCGTGATGTGCTGAGCGGCGAGATGAGCGCCGGGCGGCTATCGCAATTCCTGCTGTTCGCCGTGCTCGCCGCCAGCTCGCTGGGCGAGCTGAGCCAGGTGTGGACCGAGATCGTCCAGGCCAGCGGCTCAGCAGGCCGGCTTGGCGAGTTGCTGGCGACGCAACCCGAGATCGTCGCCCCGGCGCACCCTGTCAGCCTGCCAGAGCCTGCCCAGGGCGCGCTTGCATTCGCGGGCGTCAGCTTCGCTTATCCGGGCCGGCGCGAACAGCAGGCGCTGCACGATGTCAGCTTTGCGGCCGCCCCTGGTGAGCGCATCGCCATTGTCGGCCCATCAGGCGCCGGCAAGAGCACCATCATCCAGCTGGCGCTGCGTTTCTATGACCCGGATCGCGGCGTGGTGCGGGTCGATGGCGTCGACGCCCGCAGCGTGGCGCCGGCCGACTGGCGGCGACGCTTCGCCCTCGTCGCCCAGGATCCGGTGATCTTCGGCGCCAGCGTCGCCGACAACATCCGCTATGGCCGCCCGGAGGCCAGCGACGCTGAGGTGGCCCAAGCCGCCGCTTTCGCCGCCGCCGATAGCTTCATCAATGCTCTTCCTCAAGCCTATGACACTTTGCTGGGTGAGCGTGGCGTCACCCTGTCGGGCGGCCAGCGCCAGCGTCTCGCCATCGCCCGCGCCGTGCTGAAGGACGCGCCGGTGCTGTTGCTCGATGAAGCGACCTCGGCGCTGGACGCAGAAAGTGAGCGGCTGGTGCAGGACGCCTTCGACCGGCTGATGGTCAATCGCACCACGCTGGTGGTGGCGCATCGCCTCGCCACCGTGCTCTCCGCTGACCGTATCCTGGTGATGGACGGCGGCATGTTGGTGGAGCAGGGGACCCACACGGAGCTGAGCGCCGCAGGCGGGCTCTACGCCCGGCTGGCGCGGCTGCAATTCGGCCACGCCGACGGGGATAGGCGCGACTGACGACGCCTGGCCGCCAACGGCCATATCCCCAATGATCCAAACGCCAACGGCCCGCCTGACGCGGGCCGTTTCGTTTTCGTAAGCGTTCAACTTGTGCGGCTACTCATACCAGGATGCGAAGATGCTGACGCGTCTGCATCCTGAAATGCTCAGGCGCCGCACGGGCTTGGCCAGAACCCGATGAGTGAAGCTCATCGGGTTCTGGTATCAACCGCTGACCTGCGGCGTCAGCGCTCGGTCAGCTTCATCTCGATGCGGCGGTTGCGGGCGCGGGCCTCGTCGCTATTGCCCAGATCCATCGGCTGATATTCGCCAAAGCCGGCGGCGAGCAGCCGCTGCGGCGGCACGCCCTTGCTGACCAGATAGCGCACCACGGCGATGGCGCGGGCGGCGGCGAGGTCCCAATTGCTCTTGAACTGGCCAGCGCCGGACAGGGGCCGGTCGTCGGTGTGGCCGTCGACGCGCAGCACCCATGGAATGTCGGCGGGGATCGAGCGCGCCAGCTCCTGTACCGCGGTGGCCATCTTGTCGAGCTCTGCGTCGCCGCGGGCGCTCAGGGTGGCCGAGCCGGCGTCGAACAGCACCTCCGACTGGAAGACGAAACGGTCGCCGACGATGCGAATGTCGTCGCGATCGCCGAGGATCTGGCGCAGCCGCCCGAAGAAGTCTGAGCGATAGCGGGCCAGCTCCTGCACGCGCTGGGCGAGCGCGACATTCAGCCGGCTGCCGAGATCGGCGATGCGGGCCTGGGCGTCCTTGTCGCGGGCCTCTGAGGCGGCCAGCGCCTGCTCCAGCGCCGCCAGCTGGCTGCGCAGGGCCGCCATCTGCTGGTTGAGTAATTCGACCTGCGACAGGGCGCGATCGGAGATCTGCTTCTGGGCGTCGCGTTCGCTGGTCACGGCGCTGAGCTGGCCGGCGGCCCCGGCGCCGCTGTCGGCCAGTTGCTGTAGCCGGCCCTTCTCCGTCTCGAGCGCCGCCAGCGAAGTGCGCAGCCGGTCCAGCTCCAGCACCTGGTTGCGGCCGCGCGAGCGCTCCAGCGCCAGCAGATCGGTCAGTTCGGTGATCTGGCGATTGAGCCGGGTCAGGGCCGAATCCTTGCCGCTGATTTCCTGGCCCAAATAATATTGCAGCACGGCGAACACCGAGAGCATGAACACGACCGCCAGCACCAGCGTCGACAAGGCGTCGACGAAGCCGGGCCAATAGTCGAGGGGGCGGCGTTCGCGGCGCCCGCGCGCCGGGATGCTCATCAATTTGCTCCGCTGCGAATGCGGGTCAGATGGTCAAGCGAGGCCTGGATGCGGCGCTGCTGTTCTGCCTGGGCCTCGACCCAGTCGCGGATCAATTGCTGCTCGCGCCGCATGTTGTGCACCAGATCGGTGATGCCGTCGGCAAGGCGGGCGATGGCCGGATCTTCGACCGGGGCGGCGGGCGCAGGCGTATGGGCGATGGCCTCCGCCGCCTGGCGCGCCGCCTCCTGGGTGGCGCGGCCATGGCTCGACAGAGAGTGGGCGGCGTTGACCAGCGCCGAGGTCGCGGCGGCGATATGCTCATTGAGCTGGCCCAGCTCGCCAAGCAGGGCAGGCGACGGCGCGCCGTGCTCATCCAGCGCCGTCGCGCCGAGGCCCTGGGCCAGCCATTCCTCCAGCCCGTTGTAGAACCGGTTCTGCGCCTGGCCGAGCTGCAGGTCGAGGAAGCCCAGCACCAGCGAGCCGGCGAGGCCAAACAGCGACGACGAGAACGAGATGCCCATGCCGGCCAGCGGCGCGGCGAGGCCCGACTTCAGCTCCTCCAGCATGACGCCAGCGTCTGAGCCGCCGCGCATGGCGTTGATCACCCCGCCCACCGAACTCACCGTGTCGAGCAGGCCCCAGAAGGTGCCGAGCAGGCCAAGAAACACCAGCAGGCCAGCCAGATAGCGCAGGATGTCGCGGGCGTCGTCGAGGCGCAGGGCGATCGAATCAAGGATCGCCCGCATCAGCGTGGTGTTCAGCCCGGCGCGCTCCTCGCTGAGCATGGTGGTGAGCGGCAGGACCAGCGAGGGCGGATTGGGGCCCGGTCGCAGCGGCTCGCCGCGACGGCGGCTGGCCCAGTGGCGGTTGACCCAGCCAGCGGCGATGAACAGCCGGGCGATCTGCGCCAGCGCCAGGATGACGCCGACCAGAAGACAGACGATGATCAGGCCGTTCAGGCCAGGATTGTTGAGGAAGGCGGCGCGGATCGGCTGTTGCAGGATCCACGCCAGGAAGCCGACGAGGATCAGGAAGACGATCATGCGCGCCAGATGGATGCGCGGCGCCTTGAGAATGGTCTGCTCGTCACCGTCCATTACGCTTCCGCCTCCATATGCAGTGCGCGCCTCGACGCGCGCCGCAGTCCCTGGTCGCGGTCTTCATCGCGGCCTTCGGGCTGCGGGCGACAGCCTCTGATCCGCAGGGGTCGGGGCCGCAACCCTGGGCCGATGTAACCACGCCCTCAGACGATGCGCGACCCACAGGCGGGCATGTCACCGGATTTTTTGCGCAAAGGAATGGCGCGTGACGGCAAAGCCATAGAAAAAGCCCCCGAAAATCCGGGGGCTTGAAGAGGCCTGAAAGCGGCTCTGGCAGTCAGCTGGCAATCGGCTGGCAGTCAGGTGGCGGCGACTTGGGCAGCGGGCTGGCGCGTGCCCTGAGGCGTCGCCAGGAGGGCCTTTCCCGCCAACTCCGGCCTGCCGTCGCTTTGGCCGGGCGTGAGGCGCGCGACGGCCTCAGGCCTTGAGGGCCGAGACCGGATTGGCGCGGCGGATGATCTTCAACAGCTCGCGGTGCATGTAATCATTGCCGCAGGCGATGCTGCCGGTGGTCGCCGGGTCGACGCCGCCGTCGGCGTCAGACAGGAAGCCGCCGGCCTCGCGAAGGATGCACATGCCGGCCATCAGATCCCAGGACTTGAGATCGCGCTCCCAGAAGGCGTCGGCGCGACCGGCGGCGACGTAGCACAAATCGAGCGCCGCCGAGCCCTGGCGGCGAATGCCGGCGAAATTGACCATCATGTGCGACAGTTCACGCAAGAAGCGCTCGTGGTCGCCGCGACCGATATGCGGCACGCCGCACAGCAGCATGGCCTGGTCGAGGCTCTGCCGGCCGGCGACGCGAATGCGGCGGTTGTTCAGGAACGCGCCCTTGCCCTTCTCGGCGATGAACCATTCGTCGGAGATCGGGTTGTAGACCACGCCCGCGACGGGCTGGCCTTCACGCTCAAGGCCGACCGAAATGGCGAAATGCGGCAAGCCGTGCAGGAAATTGGTGGTGCCGTCGAGCGGATCAACGTGCCAGCGATGGGTCTTGTCGGCGCCTTCGATGACGCCGCCTTCCTCGAGCACGAAGCCATAGCCGGGGCGGGCCTTCTCGAGCGCGGCGCGCAGCACCTCTTCGGCGTTGCGGTCAGCCGCCGAGACGAAATCGCCCGGGCCCTTGCGCGACACCTGCAGCTGCTCGACTTCGCCGAAGTCGCGCTTCAGCGATTTAGCCGCCTTGGCTACGGCGTCAGTCATGACAGTCATCAGGGGTGAACGGATCATCGGGTCGCCTCTGCGCGGCTTGCGCGCTCATTCATGCCGGAACGCCTCCGCATGCCAGTGGCGCGAATGCGGTCCCTCAAGGGATATGCGTCGTGGTCCGGCGCTGGCCGACGCTGGGCGCCACATGGCCGGATCAGGGCGTCGCGCCCTGGCGTTGCGTCCCGCCGGACGCAAAAAGGGGCTGCGATGAGCCCCCTGACAAAGCAGCGCGCCGCAATGGACGCTTTTGCTGATCATGTGCCCCGCGCCGCCGCGTGCGTCAAGCATTGCCTGATCGCCGCAGCCGTTACCTCGCGTCGCAGCCGCGCCCATGGCGCTCCCGCCAGGGCGCGACCACCTATTGCGCCGGGCCGATCAGCGGATCGCGATGGCGCGCGGCGAAGGCCTCGGCCTTGCTGCGGTCGGCAGGCGTCAGGCCCTTCAGCGCTTCATCGAGCCAGGCGTCCTCAAGCCCCTGGCCTGAGGCCAGCAAATGCCAGCCCGCCGCCTCGATATGGTTCTGTTTGACGCCGCGACCGATGGTCAAAAGCCGCGCCAGCCGGTTCTGCGCCACTGCATTGCCGTCCAGCGCCGCCTTCAGAAACAGCCTGGCTGCGCCCGCCTCATCCTTGTGGACGCCTTTGCCGTTGAACAGCGCGATGGCGTATTCGATCTCGGCGGCGAGCAAGCGGTTCTCACCGGCCTGGCGCAGCAATTGCGTCGCCCGGATGTCGTCCGCCACCACGCCACGACCCTTGCGGTACAGGCTGGCGAGCAGATATTGCGCCTCTGCTGAGCCCTGATCAGCGGCGCGCTGCAACAGGCCCACCGCCGCCGTATCGGCGTCGGGCTTACCCTCGCCAAGCCGCAGCAGCGCCAGATTGTACAGCGCCAGCGGCTGGCCGAGCGCGGCGGCCTGTTCGAGAAGTTTGCGACCCGCCGCCTCGTCCTTGTCGACGCCGCGCCCCTGCAGGGTCATCATGGCGAGGGCGAAGGTCGCCGCGCCGTCGCCGCCTTGTGCGCCCTGGGCGTACCAGTGCGCCGCCCTGGCCAGATCAAGATGCGCGCCCAGACCCTGTTCATACAGGCTGCCCAGCAAGGTGGCGGCGGCGGCATCCTTGGGGTTTGCCTTGATCCGCGCCTCAGCCTCGCGCAGCGCCGTGGCGTAATAGCCGCGCTGGAAGGCGCCATAGGCGGCGTCGCCCCCGGCAGGGCCAGCAGAAACGGGATCAGCCTTGCCCGGCGCGGCTGCACCAGCGCCCTGCGACTGGGCGAGGCCGGCGTCGACGGTGCTCGGCAAGGCCGGGCCAACGATCAGTTTCTCGCCCTTGACCACGGGCGGCTGTGGCGGCGGCTGGGTGAAAGCCGGGGCGCCTGGCGTCCCTGGCTGCAGCGTCGGTCGCGGCAGGGTCATGCGCCCGTCAGGCAATACCGGCACCTGGGCGCCCGTCGGACTCTCGAACGCCTTCTGTGCGACAGCTGGCGTCACCGCCAGCAGGCTCAGCGTCAGCGCCATGCATCGCACGGCGCGCGGCCGCCAGTCCCCGGGGCGCTGCGTCATACTTCTGGAAGCTCCGTGTTCTCGATAATCTCAAGCGCGGCGCGCACATTGGCGGCCACGTCGCCGTCGAAGGCCCACGGGCCGAGCGCCACAAATTCGGCGCCGGTGGCGGCGAGCGGTTCGACCTGATCCAGCGCGCCGGCGACGCCGACGCAGGGGGTGGCGAACAGGCTGGCCCACCATTCGGTCGATGCCAGCGTGTCGGCTGCATCGCTGTCGCCAGTCACGGCGCCAAACATCAGGTAATCGACATTGGCCTCGCCAGCGACCATGGCGTCATGGCGCTGGCTGATGCCAGAGACGCCGACGATCAGCTCCGGCTGCAGCGCCTCTGTGGTCTCCTCCAGCGTCGCCTCGTCGGGCGCAACCAGATGCGCCCCGTCCGCGCCGCCGCGCGACGCCACCACGGGGGCAGCGTCGACCAGCACCGCCGTCTCATGCTTCTGCGCCACAGGGGCCAGCGCCTTCACGCGCTTGATCAGCGTGCGCTCATCGGCGGGCGCGAGCCGCAGCAGCAGCGCCGCCACATCGCCGGCGGCGCAGGCAGCTTCAAGCTGTGGGGCGAACGCCTCGGGATCGGCGACAACCGGGGTGACGAGATAGAGGCGGGCTTTGTCCGACATGGATAGCTGGGTCCGGGCGCCTGGGAGGCTGTGTTGGAGGGGCTCATCCGCCGCTGCTGGTTTGCGGGCGCGCGGCCCGTGGCGTCCGCCGCCCGTGGGGCGCCGCGCCAGGGCCGATGCATGGACGCAAATCAAGGCGGAATTGGCGCCGCTGGCGCTGTTCGCCTGTTATGCCCAGGGGGGAGCCGCCGGGCAAGGCGCAGGGCGGCGCGAGCGAGGGCGCCGTCGCCGGGCTTTGGCGACACGGGGGCAGCGTGGACTGTAAGGCGCAGGCGTGGCCTGGGCTCTGGCCTGCGCGGCGCCGCCAGGCCGACGAAAAAACCCGCGCCTCGCGGCGCGGGTTTCCAAATTCCCGGTTCAGTCAGGCCAGAAAGGCGCTGATCAGCCCTCGAGGCCCTTGTTCCACTCGCCCTTCGAGGCGAGGCCATTCATGCGGGCGCGGTGCAGGAACGCCTGCTGGGCGGCGGCGACGTTCTCTTCCTTGCCGGACCAGGCCTTCTGCGGGGCGGCCTGCAGGGCGCGGCCATAGCTGAAGGTCATCTTCCACGGGAAGCCGCCGAGCTTGTTCATGGCGTCGAGATGCGCCGTGGCGTCGACGTCGCTCTGGCCGCCCGAGAGATAGGCGATGCCCGGCACGGCGGACGGCACGGTGCGCTTCAGGACCTTGATGGTCTCGACAGCGACCTGCTCAACCGACGCCTGGGTCGGGCACTTCTTGCCGGCGATGACCATGTTCGGCTTCAGCACGATGCCCTCGAGGGCGACGCCAGCCAGGGCCAGCTGGGCGAAGACTTCGCGCAGGGTGGCTTCGGTGACTTCGGCGCAGCGTGCGATGGTGTGGTCGCCGTCCATCAGCACTTCCGGCTCGACGATCGGCACGATCTGGGCCTCCTGGCACAGCGCCGCATAGCGGGCCAGCGCCTGGGCGTTGGCGACGATGCAGTTCTGGGTCGGGATCGCCGGCGAGATATCGATCACCGCGCGCCATTTGGCGAAGCGGGCGCCGAGCTTGTAGTACTCGTTGAGGCGCTCACGCAGGCCGTCGAGGCCTTCGGTGATGGTCTCGCCCGGGCTGAACGGCAGCGGCTTGGCGCCAGCGTCGACCTTGATGCCCGGAATGGCGCCGGCCTGCTCGATGATGCGGGCGAGCGGCGTGCCGTCCTTGGCGTTCTGGCGCAGGGTCTCATCATACAGGATGACGCCCGAGATGTAGTTCGACATCGCCTCGGTGGCGCGGAACATCAGCTCGCGATAGTCGCGGCGGCTGGTCTCGGTCGACTCGACGTTGATGGCGTCGAAGCGCTTCTTAATGGTGCCGGAGCTCTCGTCCGCAGCCAGGATGCCCTTGCCGGGCGCAACCATTGCTTCGGCGACCTTGTTGAGTTCTGCGAGATTCATGTCTGTCCTCCGGGAATGCCTGCGGGCTGCGGCGCCGCCCGTCCTGGGCCGGCGCTGCTGCAGCCCGTCTGTCCTTGAAGCGCCGGCTGCATGGCGCTCCCATACAAATCCTTTTGGCTTCCTGCAACGTGCCGCAGCGCAAGGCCACGGGACGGCGCGGGAAGTCCGCTCCGTCAGGCCTTGCGCAGGGCCTCAACGCCGGGAAGCTCCTTGCCCTCCAGCCATTCGAGGAAGGCGCCGCCAGCGGTCGACACATAGCTGAAATCCTCAGCCACGCCGGCGTGGTTGAGCGCCGCCACCGTATCGCCGCCGCCAGCCACCGACATCAGCTTGCCAGCGCGGGTGCGCGCCGCCGCATGCTGGGCCGCCGCGACGGTGCCGGCGTCGAACGGCGTCAGCTCGAAAGCGCCGAACGGACCGTTCCACACCAGCGTGGCGGCGTCGTCGATCACCGAACGGACACGGTCGACCGACAGCGCGCCGACATCGAGGATCATGCCGTCGTCCGGAATGGCGTCAACGCCATAGGTCTGCGACGGGGCGTTGGCGGCGAATTCCTTCGCCACCACGGCGTCAACTGGCAGCACAATGGCGCACTTGGCCTTCTCCGCTGCGGCGATAATGCGCAGCGCGGTGTCGGCCAGGTCCTTCTCGGCCAGCGACTTGCCGACCGCCTTGCCCTGGGCGAGCAGGAAGGTGTTGGCCATGCCGCCGCCGATGATCAGGGCGTCGACCTTGGCCACCAGATTCTCCAGGAGGTCGATCTTGCTCGACACCTTGGCGCCGCCGACCACGGCGACGATCGGGCGCACTGGCTTCTCCAGCGCGGCGGTCAGGGCGTCGAGTTCGGCCTGCATGGTGCGGCCAGCGTAGGCGGGCAGCACGCGGGCGAGGCCCTCGGTCGAGGCGTGGGCGCGGTGGGCGGCGGAGAAGGCGTCATTGACATAGACGTCGCCATTGGCGGCCAGCGCCTTGACGAATTCCGGGTCGTTCTTCTCTTCGCCGGCATGGAAGCGGGTGTTTTCCAGCAGCAGCACCTGGCCGTCGGCAAGCCCTGCCACAGCGTCTGCCGCCGGCGCGCCGATGCAATCATCGGCGAAGCCGACGTCCTGGCCGAGATGGCTGGCGAGGGCGGCGGCGATCGGCTTCAGGCTGTCCTTGTCGCTGCGCTGGCCCTTGGGGCGGCCGAAATGCGCCAGCAGGATCACCTTGCCGCCAGCGGCGGCGATCTCGCGGATGGTCGGCAGGATGCGTTCGATGCGCGTGGCGTCGGTGACGCGGCCGTTTTCGACCGGCACATTCAGGTCAACGCGCAGAAGGACGCGCTTGCCTGCGAGGGTGGCGTCATCGAGCGTGCGGAAAGTCATGGGCGGTTATCCTGGCGGTGGGAGCGGCGCCGGTTCACGCCGAACCGGGGAGGCTCCAGTTATCCTGGTGTGGGCGCATCTGACGCCAGCAGCTGTGCTTGCGGCTGGCGGCGCGCCTCAGCCGGTGAGTCCGAAGCGCTGGACCAGCGCGATCAGCGCGGCGGCGATGACGCCGGCGAGAATGGCGGCAACGATCAGCGACGGGAAGCCGGGCAGCAGGCGCAGGCGACCATAGACGCGATCCACCGATTCCTGGCTGGCCAGAACGCCGGTGACGCCCGTGTTGTGCTCGATGCGGTCTTCCATGCGCAGGATCTGCGCCTCGGAGCGGGCCAGCTTCTCTTCAATGCGGGCGAGCTTGTCCTCAAGCCGCGCCAGCTGGTCGGCGGCGGGGACAGTGACAGGCGCTGTGGCGGAGGCTGGAGCGGCCGTAGAGGCGACGGCATTTGTCGTTGGCGTCGCGGCCGGCGCGCCAGTGGATGCGGCTGGCTTGCCGTTGGAGAAGGACGGAGCCTCCGGTTCGACGCGGGTCGTGGAACTGGCGCTCATGGTCGTTCTCCTTCCATTCCGATCGCAAAAATCGTCCGGGCAGCGTCGGGCGCGACGGCCCGCAAAAATACGCTGGCGCAACCCGGGCGGATGGCGCCAGCGTCAGTTCAGCTGATCAGATCAGCTTCGCCATGGCGATGGCGGTGTCGGACATGCGGTTGGAGAAGCCCCACTCGTTGTCGTACCAGGACATCACGCGAACGAAATTGCCTTCCAGCACCTTGGTCTGGTCGAGGTGGAAGATCGACGAGGCCGGGTGGTGGTTGAAGTCGATCGAGACATTCGGCTCGTCGGTGAAGGCCAGCACGCCCTTCAGCGCGCCATTGGCGGCGGCCTTGATGGCGTCGTTGATCTCGGCGACGGAGGTGGCGCGTTTCGCGACGAATTTGAAGTCGACGACCGAGACATTCGGGGTCGGCACGCGCACCGAGGTGCCGTCCAGCTTGCCGTTCAGCTCCGGCAGCACGAGGCCGACGGCCTTGGCGGCGCCGGTCGAGGTCGGGATCATCGACAGGGCTGCGGCGCGGGCGCGATACAGGTCCTTGTGCATCTGGTCCAGCGACGGCTGGTCATTGGTGTAGGAGTGGATCGTGGTCATGAAGCCCTTCTCGATGCCGACGAGGTCATTGAGGACCTTGGCGACAGGAGCGAGGCAGTTCGTGGTGCACGAGGCGTTCGAGACGACGATGTGGTCCCTGGTCAGCTGCTGGTGGTTGACGCCGTAAACCACGGTCAGGTCAGCGTTGTCGGCAGGCGCCGACACCAGCACGCGCTTGGCGCCGGCCTTGAGGTGGGCCGAGGCCTTGTCCTTCGAGGTGAAGATGCCGGTGCACTCGAACGCCACGTCGACGTTGAGGGCGGCGTGCGGCAGCTCGGCCGGATCGCGCACGGCGGTGACCTTGATGGCCTTGCCGTTGATGACGATGCTGTCGCCTTCGACCTTCACGTCAGCCGGGAAACGGCCGTGGACCGAGTCATAGCGCAGCAGGTGGGCGTTGGTCTCCACCGGGCCCAGATCGTTGATGGCCACGACTTCAATGTCGGTGCGGCCAGACTCAACGATCGCGCGCAGCACGTTGCGGCCAATGCGTCCGAAACCGTTAATGGCAACGCGAACGGTCATGATTAACTCCTCGTCCAGTCAATGCGCCGGAGCCTGGCTCCAGGCGGAAACGTTCGGGAGGCGCCCCCCGGCGCCGATCGTCATCCACGACGCCCGGCCATGCGTTGACCAGGCGGCGCTCAGCAACAGCAAAACGGCCGCACAGGGCGGCCGCATGCAATTATTCAGGCGGAACGGCGCTTCAGTACGGCGTCCACCACGGCTTCGGCGGTGATGCCGAAGTATTTGTAGACTTCCTTGTACGGGGCGCTGGCGCCGAAGCTGTTCATGCCGACGAAGCCGCCGGTCTCGCCAATCACCGCGTCCCAGCCAAAGCGCACGCCAGCCTCAACCGCCACGCGGATCGGGGCGTCGCCAATGATGGCGTCGCGCACGTCCTCAGGCTGGGCGAGGAACACGTCGAGCGACGGCACCGAGACGACGCGCGCGGCGACGCCCTGGGCCTTGAGCTGCTCGCGGGCGGCCAGCGCCAGCTCGACCTCGGAGCCAGACGCGAAGATCGTCGCCTCAGCCTTGCCTTCAGCGGCGGCCAGCTCATAGGCGCCGGTGGCCGACAGATTGCCGTTCGCCTCGGTGAGGCGGACCTGCGGCAGGTTCTGACGCGACAGGGCCAGCAGCGTCGGGCCTTCGGTGCGCTCGATGGCGATCTGCCAAGCCTCAGCCGTCTCCACCACATCCGCCGGGCGGAACACGGCGAGGTTCGGCATGGCGCGCAGCGAGGCCAGGTGCTCCACCGGCTGGTGGGTCGGACCGTCTTCGCCAAGGCCAATCGAGTCATGGGTCATGACGTAGATCGCCGGGACCTCCGACAACGCCGCCATGCGGATCGACGGACGGCAATAATCGGTGAACACAAAGAAGGTGGCGCCAGCCGGGCGGTAGCCGCCATGCAGGGCGAGACCGTTCATGGCGGCGGCCATGCCGTGCTCGCGGATGCCGTAATGGATATAGCGGCCGGCGAAGTCGCCGGTGCTGATTTCCTTGAGATTCTTCGTCTTGGTGTTGTTCGACGGCGTCAGGTCCGCCGAGCCAAGAATCAGCTCCGGCACGGCGACGGTCACCGCCTCCAGCGCGATCTCGCTGGCCTTGCGGGTGGCCACCGTCTGCGGATTGGCGATGAGCGTGCGCTTCAGGTCGGCGATCGCCGCGTCAAAGCCCGCCGGAACCACATGGTTCATGCGGCGCTCGAATTCGGCGCGGATCGCCTCCGGCTGGGCGGCGAAGCGCGCGTCCCACGCGGTGTGCGCAGCGGCGCCACGGGCGCCGGCGGCGCGCCAGGCGTCGAGGATGTCAGCCGGGATCTCGAACGGGCCATGGTCCCAGCCGAGCTGGGCCTTGGCGGCGGCCAGCTCGTCAGCGCCGAGCGGCTCGCCATGCGCCTTGGAGGTGCCGGCGCGATTGGGGGAGCCGAAGCCGATCACCGTCTTGCAGGCGATCAGGGTCGGGCGGTCGGAGGCCTGGGCCTTCTCGATGGCGGCGGCGATGGCGTCCGGATCGTGACCGTCGATGCGGAAAGCGTTCCAGCCAGCCGATTCAAAGCGCTTCACCTGATCGACCGAGTCGGCGATCGACAGCGGGCCGTCAATGGAGATGCCATTGTCGTCGTGGAAGACGATGAGCTTCGACAGCTTGAGGTGGCCGGCCAGCGCGATGGCTTCCTGGCTGACGCCTTCCATCAGATCGCCGTCCGAGGCCAGCACATAGGTGAAATGGTTGACGATGTCGTCGCCATATTCGGCGGCCAGCATGCGCTCGCCGAGCGCGAAGCCAACCGAGGTGGCGATGCCCTGACCGAGCGGGCCAGTGGTCATCTCAACGCCGGCGGTGACGAAATTCTCCGGGTGGCCCGGGGTGGCCGAATGCAGCTGGCGGAAATTGCGGATGTCGTCGAGCGACACGCTGTCATAGCCGGTCAGATACAGCAGCGCATACAGCAGCATGGAGCCGTGGCCAGCCGACAGGATGAAGCGATCGCGGTCGGCCCATTTCGGCGCCTTGGGATCATACTTCAGGAAGCGGGTGTAGAGCACCGTGGCGATGTCGGCGGCGCCCATGGGCAGGCCGGGGTGACCCGACTTCGCCTTCTCGACGGCGTCCATGGACAGGGCGCGTACGGCGTTCGCAAGGCGACGGTGTTCAACAAGATTGGTCATCTGGACGTCCGGTTACGGCTGAATCTGGCTGGACGCGCCGGCTGCGGCAGACAGTACAGGACGCGCGCGGGCTAGATAGCACCTGTTGGGGCCGAGTCAATGTAAGCGCCGGGGAATCACCGCCGACGCCATGTTAATGAGCAGTTCTGCCCGCGCGCCATGGCCAAATCCTGGCGGTCGGGCCGGAATGCGCCGCGCGGGCGCGATTGGGTGAAAGGTGAGGCTGGCCCCAGGGCCAGTCTGCGCTCCCCAGGCGCTTTGCATCCTGCGCCCCACCCACGGTATAAACATGCGCGACAAACACCCGACGCGACCAGATGTTTCGGGCGCGGCTTGCAACAAGCGCGGAGATCATGGACCTCAACGAAGCCCTGAAACGACTGGACGCCGCGCTCACCGCCCTTGAAGCAGCGGCGGCGCGTCGCGCTGAGGCCGACCGGCGCACCATTGATCTGGAGACGGAGCTGTCGCTGATGCAGGACGACCGCTCGCGCCTCGCCGTCGATCTCGACGGCGCCATGGCGCGGCTGGCGCGGCTGCAGGCGGCCAACGCCGAGGTCGAGCAGCGGCTTGAGCGGGCGATCAGCGTCGTCACCGCGGTGCTGGCGGCAGATGATCGTGGGGAGGCCTGAGCATGGCGCAACTGAACGTCACCATCGCCGGCAAGGTCTATCGCATGGCCTGCGCCGACGGCGAGGAGGAGCACCTCGCCGGTCTCGCCGCCGAATTCGACCGCCGCGTCGGCGACATGCAGCAGGCTTTCGGCCAGATCGGCGACCTGCGGTTGCATGTGATGGCCGCGCTGACCGTGCTCGACGAATTGCAGGAGGCGCGGCGGCGGCTGTCGGAACATGAGGCGGAGATGCGCGCCGTGCGCAGCGCCCTGGCCGGCGGCGACATGCGCGCCGCCGAGGCCGAGGGCCAGGCCGCCCAGGCGCTGATCCGGGTCAGCGAACGCATCGAGGATCTGGCGCGCGATCTCAACCCGCTCACCGGTCAGGGCCAGAACGCCGCCCCGACGCCGACCTTCGCCACCCGCCCAGCCCGCGACTGAAGCCGGGGCCGGGCCACCCCCGGAGGTCGTGAGGCCGTCCGCAAACGATGGTCAGGCAAGCGGTGAGCGCCATGTAACTGCGGCGTATTTCCGGCGTGCGTGGATGACTGCGCCGATGGCGCGGATGGCGCTGGTATTGGCGACAGATCACGCCTATTTTAGAGGAGCGGGGCTGCGAGGCGCGACAGGAGCTTTTCCCCGGGGCCTTAACGATCCTAAGGGAGCTGTACCTGTCCAGGTCCGTGGGCCTGGGCATACGGCGCCCACCTACTTTGTAGGTTTCCCGGGATCGTACTCCACCGGCCATTGTGGCTCCGCACCTGTCATTCCGACCACACCATCCATGGCCAGGGCGACCGGATGCAAGGTCGGCCCGCTTGGGCGGGCCATGCGTTTGGCCACGAACCCGCTCCGGTGCTTGCTCCGGTTTTTGCCAAAGGTTCAGCGCCAAGGGTTCAGCGCCAGTGGTTCAGCGCCAGGGGTTCAGTCATGCAGGACGGCGCCTTGCTTCAGGATGATCCGTTGCGCGCCGCCAAGGCGGCTTTACGCGCCGAGGCCCGGCGTCGTCGCGACGCCCTCGCGCCGGACATTCGGGCGGCTGCGTCCCAGGCGATCGCCGGCCAGGTCATGGCGCATCTCCACACGTTGACCGGCGACATGGCCGGACCGGGCCAGCGGGCGCCGGTGGTCTCAGCCTATTGGCCGATCCATAGTGAGGTCGATCCGCTGCCGCTGCTGGCGGCGCTGGCGGAGGCGGGCGTGGCCACCAGCCTGCCCGTGGTCGCCCATCCCACCCTGATCTTTCGCCTGTGGCGGCCTGGCGATGAACTGGTTGACGCCGGCTTTGGCACCCGTGGCCCTGCGGCGCATGCCGACATATGCGCGCCGACAGTGGTGCTAACTCCCTGTCTGGCGTTCGACAGGGCAGGGGGGCGGCTGGGCTATGGCGCCGGCCATTTCGACCGGGCGCTGCAACGGCTGCGCAACGCTGCGCCCACGCGCGCCGTTGCTGTGGCTTTCGCCGCCCAGGAAGTGGCCTCCACCTTCAGCGAGCCCCATGATCAGCCGCTCGACGCTATCGTCACCGAACAGGGCGTGATTGTTCCCCTGGCGGCCTGACAGTTATCGGCAGCTCGCGCAAAAGGGCGTCGCGACACATCATTGACATAGGCCGCTTGCGCCGCACGTGTTATGGCGCCACGCGATTGACGCCGCCTTGCGCCCCCGTGGACGCGGCGGCGTCGACGGAATGCTGGTCGGAGGCGTCATGCGTTTGCTTTTTCTGGGAGATGTCTGCGGCCGCGCCGGACGTCAGGCGGTGGTCGACCGGCTGCCAGGCCTGCGGGCGCGCTGGTCGCTCGATTGTGTCGTGATCAATGGCGAGAATTCCGCTGGCGGCTTTGGCATCACCGAAGCCATCTGCGACGAATTGCTCGACGCCGGCGCCGATGTGGTGACGCTGGGCAATCATGCGTTCGACAATCGCGAGGCGCTGGTGTTCGCCGAGCGCCAGCCGCGCATGGTGCGCCCGGCCAATTTCCCATCCGGCACGCCGGGCCGCGGCGCCACCATGATCGAGACCGACAATGGCCATCGCGTCATGGTGATGAATCTGATGGGCCGGGTGTTCATGGACGCCCTGGACGATCCGTTCGCCGTCGCCGAGCGCGAGCTCGCCTCGTGCCCGCTTGGCGAAGCCTGTGACGCCATCGTCATCGATTTCCACGCCGAGGCGACCAGCGAAAAGCAGGCCTTCGGCTATTTCGTCGACGGGCGCGCCAGCCTGGTGGTCGGCACCCATACGCACACCCCGACCGCTGATCATCGCATCCTGCAGGGCGGCACCGCTTACATGTCGGACGCCGGCATGTGCGGCGACTATGACACGGTCATTGGCATGCAGAAGGAAGAGCCCGTGCGGCGCTTCCTGCAGAAAACCCCTGGCGGTCGCTATGAGCCCGGCGCAGGGCCAGCCACCTTGTGCGGCGTGGCCATCGAGACCGACCCGCGCACCGGCCTCGCCACCAGGGTCGCGCCGGTACGTCTTGGCCCGCATCTGCAAGAGGCTGTGCCTGGCTTCTGGGAAGACTAATACCAGAACCCGATGAGCTTCACTCATCGGGTTCTGGCTAAGCCTGTGCGGCGCCTGAGCATTTCAGGATGCGGATGCGTCAGCATCTTCGCATCCTGGTATAAGGCGTAGCCGTCACGCCGCTGGTGGCGGCGTGACTGGCCGCCGGCCAACGCCCCGACAAGGAACCGACCACGACACGGCGCGCCCCCAGGCCCATCGGCCTGATGGCGCGGCGCCAGGTTCAGCGTCCGTCGCGGTCGGGGGCGCGATTGGCCTCGAACAGGAACCAGGCGCGTCGCTCGGCTTCATCAATGTAGTTTTCGAGCAGGCTGGTTGTGCCGACATCCTTGTGACTGTCGGCGGCGGCGTGGGCGGCGCGCAGCGAGCGCAGCAGCGTCTTGTTGTCGTTCATCAACTCCCGCAGCATGTTTTCGGGGCTGACATAGTCGTCGTCATTGTCGCGGATGCTGGCGAGACGGCCGATCTGGCCGATGGACCGCAACGTCACGCCGCCGATCTTGCGCGCCCGCTCGGCCAACTCATCGGTGGATGCGTAGATCTGGTCCGCCTGCTCATCCAGCATCAGATGATAGTCGCGGAAATGTGCGCCGCTCATGTGCCAGTGGAAATTCTTGGTCTTGAGGTAAAGCGCAAAGGTATCGGCCAGCGCCGCCTTGAGCGCATCGCTGATCTCAAGGACGGCGTCGGGCGAGAAATCGGACGGCGTGTCGAGCCGGTTGGCGCCCGCCTGGTTCGACCGGGACGCTGCAGAAGCGGCGGCGTGCGTCGCGGCTTTGCTGGCGGCGACTTTCGCCGCCGGTGGCGCAGCGGTTTTGGCAGCGGCCTTGCGCGGCGCGCCGGAGGACGCCGCAGTGGTGGTTGGGGCTCTGGTCGCAGATTTTGCCATCGTTGCGTGGTCCTTCCATATAGCCCACCCTCGGGCCGCAGACCTGAAGCGTTTGGCGCGGCGCGCGTGTCCGGCCGTCCGTTTTCGTCACGTCGTCGCCCGTCGCTCGCCGCAGCGATGGCTTTTCCGCCGATCAGCGTTGTGACTGGGGGCACTGTAGCGTCGGGCCTGTGCTCACCCACGCCAAAACCTTGTGATCAGGGGATGGGCTGCGCTGTAAACCGCCGGCGCCGCCGCAGGGTTCCACGTCAGCGGAAAACGCGCCGGGGCGCTTTTCATGATGCGGCGCCTCAGCTTATAAGGGCGCGATAAGGGCGCGGCCGGCACATCGTCGATGCGGCGGCGCCGGATATTTGCAGGCGCCGGGCGCAATCCGGGCGCCCTCACCACGAACAGGCATGGCCGGGCGCGTTGATCGCGGCCCCGCTCAGGGTGTTCTGCGGCGCGCCACGCGCGCGCCTCGCGTCATGCCGTCCACACCCAGGTCGCCGGCCTAACCGGGACTGCAACGGGATGACGAGGTCACATGGCCGGACATTCACAGTTCAAAAACATCATGCACCGCAAGGGCAAGGCGGACGCTGCGCGCTCCAAGCTGTTCTCCAAGCTGGCGCGTGAAATCACCGTCGCCGCCAAGCTTGGCATGCCCGACCCGGCCATGAACCCGCGTCTGCGCGCCGCCGTGCTGGCCGCTCGCGCCGAGAACATGCCCAAGGACAATATCGAGCGCGCCATCAAAAAGGCGCTCGGCGGCGACAGCGAGAACTATGAAGAGATCCGCTACGAGGGCTATGCCCCAGGCGGCGTCGCCATCATCGTCGAGGCGCTGACCGATAACCGCAATCGCACCGCCTCCGACGTGCGCTCGATCTTCACCAAGGCAGGCGGCAGCCTTGCCGAGACCGGCGCGGTGTCGTTCATGTTCGACCGCGTCGGCGTGATCGAATTCGACGCCAGGGTCGGCGACGCCGACGCCGTGCTGGAGGCCGCCATCGAGGCAGGCGCCGACGACGTCACCTCCAGCGAGGATGGCCACGAGATCATCACCTCGCAGGAGAGCCTGCACGAAGTGGCCAAGGCGCTTGAGGCGAACTTCGGCGACGCCCGCAAGGCCGCCCTGACCTGGCGTCCGCAGAATGGCGTGGCGGTTGACGACGAGGCCGCCGAGAAGATCCTCAGGCTGGTCGACAATCTCGACAACCATGACGATGTGCAGAACGTCTATGGCAATTTCGAACTGTCGGATGCACTGGTGGCCAAGCTGTCGGCTGATTGATGGGCGGCCACAAGCTGTAACGCTCAAGCGCCAGCCGCACGGCTGAACGACGCCAGAGGGCGGCCGCTGAGGTCGCCCTTTTTGTTTGCCTGACGCTGGACGTGCGCAAGGCGCGCCACTCCCGGGATGCCCCCCGCGCCCTGGCGGGGTCTGCATCCGCCACACAGAAAACCCGGCGCCGTTGACTGGATGTTCACAATTTGTTCGGGCTAAATGCAGCATGGCGACTGCATCGATTCGCATTCTTGGCATTGACCCTGGCCTTCGCCGCACCGGCTGGGGGGTGATCTCCGTCACCGGCACGCGGCTGAGCTTCGTGGCCTGTGGCTGCGTGCGCTCGACCGACGCCACGGAGCTGGCGCTGCGGCTGCGCGAGCTGCACGATGGCCTGGTCGATGTGCTCGACCAATGGCAGCCGGATGAGGTGGCGGTGGAGGAGACCTTCGTGAACAAGGACCCGCAATCCACCCTCAAGCTCGGCCAGGCGCGCGGCGTGGCGTTGCTGGCGCCAGCCCTGTTTGGCGCGCCGGTATCTGAATATTCGGCCAACAAGGTCAAAAAGACCGTGGTCGGCGTCGGCCACGCCGACAAGCATCAGGTGGAGTCAATGGTGCGGGTGCTGCTGCCGAAGGCCACGCCCGAGACCGCCGACGCCGCCGATGCGCTGGCGGTGGCCATCACCCACGCCCAGCATCGCGGCGCGGCGCAACGGGTGGCGCGGCTGGCGACATTGATGGCGGGAGCGACGCGATGATTGGCAAGCTCAAGGGTCTGGTTGACAGCACGGGCGAGGATTACGCCATCATCGACGTGCAGGGCGTTGGCTATGTGGTGCACTGCTCGGCGCGCACCTTGCAGAATTTGCCGCGCGCCGGCGAGGCGACCAGCCTGTCGATCGAGACCCATGTGCGCGAGGACATGATCCGGCTGTATGGCTTCCGCTCTGATCAGGAGCGGGAGTGGTTTCGCCTGCTGCAGAATGTTCAGGGCGTCGGCGCCCGGGTGGCGCTCGGCGTGCTGTCGGTGCTGGAGCCGTCGGCGCTGACCACCGCCGTGGCCATGGGCGACAAGGCCGCCGTTGGCCGTGCGCCTGGGGTCGGGCCAAAGCTGGCGGCGCGCATCGTCGCCGAGCTGAAAGACAAGGCGCCAGTGTTCGGCCATGTCGATCTGGGCGCCGCGCGGCTGGCCGGCGAGGTGTCGGAGGGCGCAGCCCCTGGCGCTGCGGCGGATGCGGTGTCGGCGCTGGTCAATCTTGGTTATGCCCCGCCCCAGGCGGCGACGGCGGTGGCCGCCGCCTTGCGCGAGGCTGGCGCAGAGGCTGAATCACGCACGCTGATCCGGCTGGGGCTGAAACAACTGGCGCAGGGCGTCTGATTGACGCCGCGTCGCTGGCGCTGCGCCTTTGGCGCGGCTGAAGTGGAACGGGCATGAGCGGACCTGGCATGAGTGGACCTGGCGGTTCCAGAGGGTCACGGGCAGGGCGCGGCGCTGGGAGCAGCCATGGAGGCGGCGCCGGCCGGTCGCGCAAGGGCGCAGGCCCGGAGGCGACGCCCGAGCCGCAGCGCCTGGTCTCCGCCGAGAAGGCCGGGGACGATGGCGAAGGCTCCATCCGTCCGCTGGCGCTTGAGGAATTTATCGGCCAGGCCCAGGCCCGGGCCAATCTCAGCGTGTTCATCCAGGCAGCGCGCACCCGCAATGACGCGCTGGATCACGTGCTGTTTGTCGGCCCGCCCGGACTTGGCAAAACCACGCTGGCGCAGATCGTGGCGCGCGAGCTCGGCGTCAATTTCCGCTCGACCTCCGGGCCGGTGATCGCCCGGGCCGGCGACCTCGCCGCCCAGCTCACCAATCTGGAAGAAAACGACGTCCTGTTCATCGACGAGATCCACCGGCTCAATCCGGCGGTGGAGGAGATCCTTTATCCGGCGATGGAGGATTACCAGCTCGATCTGATCATTGGCGAAGGCCCCTCGGCCCGTTCGGTCAAGATCGATCTGCCGAAATTCACCCTCGTCGGCGCCACCACCCGCCAGGGCCTGCTGACCACGCCGCTGCGCGACCGTTTCGGCATTCCGGTCCGTCTGCAGTTCTACACGGTTGAGGAGCTGGAGCTGATCGTCAAACGCGGCGCGCGGGTGATCGGCGTCGGCATGAGCGATGACGGCGCCAATGAGATCGCCCGCCGGGCGCGCGGCACGCCGCGCATCGCCGGGCGCCTGTTGCGCCGGGTGCGTGATTTCGCGGTGGTGGCGGGGGCCGATCAGGTGACCCGCGAGATCGCCGACCGGGCGCTTGGGCTGCTTGACGTCGACTCCATCGGTCTCGACCTGATGGACCGCAAATATCTGAAGATGATCGCTCTGTCGTTCGGCGGTGGCCCGGTCGGCGTTGAGACCATCGCAGCCGCTTTGTCGGAGCCGCGCGACGCCATTGAGGAAATCATCGAGCCCTATCTGATCCAGCAGGGCTTCGTGCAGCGCACCCCACGCGGTCGCCTGTTGACGCCGCATGCTTTTCGTCATCTGGGGCTTGCCGAACCGGCCCCTGGCGCCGCCCAATACGCGCTGTTTCGCGACGGGGGTGACGGAGAGGTTTGAAGCTCATGAATTCGGCGACGGACACGACTGCGCTGCAGCCGGCCAGCGGCGTCATAGTCGATGGCGCGCATCTGCTGACCCTGCGGGTGTATTACGAGGACACCGACTTCTCCGGCATCGTCTATCACGCCAATTATCTGCGCTTCCTTGAGCGCGGGCGCACCGAATCCCTGCGGGCCATCGGCGCCAACCAGTCGGTGCTGCTGGAGGCCGGCGGGCTGTTCTTCGCCGTGCGGCGCATGACCATCGACTGGAAGCTGCCCGCGCTGATGGACGACGTGCTGACCATTGAGACCCGCACCCGCGAGATGCGCGGCGCCTCGATGATCATCGACCAGCGCATCCTGCGCGACGGCGTCGAGATTCTCACCGCCGAGGTGCGGGTGGCGGCGATTGTCGGCGGCCGGCCGGCGCGTATTCCCGACGAGATCAGGACCCTGCTCGGCGGCGACTGAGCAAGCGCCGGCCCAGCGCATCTGGACAAAAAAGGCGGCTCCACACGGGGCCGCCTTTTGTGCATGTGTCGCAGGTCGCTGGCGCGCGTCAGAAACGGTAGTTCAGGCTGGCGCTGACGGCATGATTGATGGTCGAGGCCGTATAGGTTCCGAAGCCGACGCCAGTATAGGTGTAACCGCCATCCGGATTGACGAAGGGCGCAAAGAAACGGTCCCTGGTCTTGCCGGTGCGGGCATAGGTGTAGTTGACGTCAAGGAACCAGTGGTCGTCGAAGCGCCAGAGGACGCCGACGGTGGCGGCGCCGCCGACCGTCCAGTGTGACGTTTTGAAATTGACCGGCGTGCCGGTAATGTCCTGATGGCGGCCATTGATATTGGCGAAGCCGATGACGCCGTTCATCTCGCCACTTGTCTGGGAGATGGTCGGTCCCGCGCCAGCATAGACGCCGAGCTGGTCAAAGCTGTAGCCGATGATCGGCAGCAGCGCGAACTGATGCTTCAGCGACGCCTTGTACTGATGCACCAGCAGGCGACCCTCAAAACTGGTGTTCGGGTCTGAGCTCTGGAAGCCGCCATATTGCGGCACCAGCACATTGTTCGCGTCGGCCTTGCCGCCCGCGTAATTGTAGGTCGCCTTGACGCCCCACAGCCAGGCGGAGCCGCCGATGTGGCCGATGTAGCCGGCCTGAACCACCGGGGCGACGCCATTATGGGCGCGCAGCGGCACGTCGGTTCCGCCGGTGGCGGCGCCGGTCGCGGCGATGGCGGCGCCTTGGTAAACCTCGGACAGGCCGGTGGCGTAGATATTGCCGTCACGGCCAAGCATGCGGTTGTAGCTGGCGCCGGCGCCGATGAAGAACCCGCCCCAAGGGGCTGGCGCTGGCGCGGGCGCGGCTACGGGCGCCGCTTTCTGTGACGGCAAGTCAGCGGCGTGGGCGGCGGGGCTCTGGGCGGCGAGCCCCAAACAGGCGAGGCCCAGGCAGGCAAGAGCGCCATTGGCGGCGCGATACAGCGTGATCATGTGGCGGCGACATCCGGTGGGGTGCGGTGGGCGGTCGCCGCCGGAGCGCCGCCGCGCCGGGGCCAGTCCGCACAGACGCGGGCGGTCCGGTTCCAGCCGCAGCGCATGCGCCCTGGGCGTCAGGCGACCAACAGGATGGGGGCCGCCGCATGTCCCCCCCGACACGCAGCGGCGTTGACCAGTGTCGCTGGGCGCTTCCCCAAGGGCATGCCATGTTTATGGGGGGCAGCCCGGTTATGTGCAGGAAATGACAGGCGCCTGAACGGAGCGTCATGCTGACGATTTCAGCAGGTAGCGCGGCGCCGCGCGGGCGCACTGGTCAGAGGACCGCCAGCAACGACACCGCTGCCCGTCAGAAGCCCGATCCCACGCCATGGCGGTGGGGGGCATCCGCCGCCATGCGCGCAGGGCGGGGATGCGTCCAGCGCGCTTCCGCGCGTCATGCAAACAGCATTACACTTCGCTGCAACAAATAACTGATCTCATATGGGAGTGAAACGATGGCTCGAAAGCTGTTCCGCGCCTTCGCGGCGGCGGCGCTGGTGTGTGCGTCTGCAACGGTCATGGCCGGGGCTGGCCTCGCGGCGGAGAAGAAATACGACCAGGGGGCCAGCGATACGGAGATCAAGCTCGGCCAGACGATGCCCTACAGTGGTCCGTTGTCGGCGCATGGCATCCAGGGCCGCACCGAGGTGGCGTATTTCCGCAAGCTCAACGAGGAGCAGGGCGGCATCAATGGCCGCAAGGTCAATCTGATCTCGCTCGATGACGCGTTCTCGCCGCCCAAGACCGTGGAGCAGACCCGCAAGCTGGTGGAGCAGGACGGCGTGCTCGCCCTGTTTGGCTCCAGCGGCACGGCGGCGCAGTCGGCGGTGCAGAAATATCTCAACAGCAAGAAGATCCCGCAGCTGCTGGTGTCCACAGGCGCCAATAAATGGAACCAGCCCAAGGAGTTCCCATGGAGCTCGCCGGCGTTCTTCCTCTATGGCACCGAAGGCGAAGTTTTCGGCCGCTACGTCGCCAAGACCAAACCTGAGGGCAAGATCGCCATTCTCTACCAGAATGACGATTTCGGTAAGGACTACGTCTCCGGCTTCAAAAAGGGCCTCGGCGACAAGGCGAAGAACATCATCAAGGAGGTCACCTATGAGCTGACCGACCCGACGATGGACAGCCAGGTGCTGGCGGCGAAGAATTCCGGCGCCGACGTGTTCTTCAACGTCAGCCTGGGCAAGGCGACGCCGCAG
The DNA here is from genome assembly GCF_059740505.1 of Camelimonas sp. FR25. Classification (NCBI taxonomy): domain Bacteria; kingdom Pseudomonadati; phylum Pseudomonadota; class Alphaproteobacteria; order Hyphomicrobiales; family Chelatococcaceae; genus Camelimonas; species Camelimonas sp. FR25. Next base: position 36,464 of record NZ_JCAWFG010000070.1, read on the forward strand.
ATCTTCAAGAAGGTGCACGAGCTGAACTGGAAGCCGATGCATCTGGTGGTCAGCCCGTCGACGGGCCGCGTCTTCCTTGAGGCCGCCGGGCTCGACACCGTGCAGGACATCATCGGCGCGACCGCCTACAAGCAGATGACCAGCCCGCGCTGGGCCAAGGACCCGGACGTCATCGGCTATCAGGAGTTCCTGGCGAAATATCTGCCAAACGAGGACAAGACCAATGAGATTGGCTTTGTCACCTACTCGTTCGCCCATGTGATGGCGCATATCCTGCGCGAGGCCGGCGACAATCTGACCCGCGAAAACATCATGCGTGTCGCCACCAATCTGAAAAATGTGAAGGCGCCTGCCTTGCTGCCAGGCAGCACCTACAACACCACGCCCACCGATTTCGTGCCGTTCAAGCGCCTCGAGCTGCAGCAGTTCAAGGGCAATGACTGGGTGGTGCTGGAAGAGATGACGGCCGACTGACCCACTGACCAACTGACCCACTGACCCACTGACCAACTGGCCCACTGACCGACCGGCCAGGCGGTGGCGCCGCGTTCTGCGGATGCATTGGGCCACTGGATCTTGCGAGAGGGCGCGCCATCGCGGCGCGCCCTTTTGCGTGCGCGCGCTGCAGATATCCAGCGCGCAGGCGCCTTGGCGCATGTCTTGAAGCATCTATTGGGGCGCCTCAGTAAGTCAGCCAACAGCCACACTTCGGCAGTCCCTGGCGTCCCGGACGCCATGATGGTCCCGCGCAGATTTGGCTGTTGGCGATGCGCCCTGGCCCGTGTCCCGATGCCGTCGCATTCAGCCCCTATTAACCATGTTGGCTTTTGATGGGGCGCGGGCAGACAGCCCGGCTCCGCGATCACTGCAACTCCCATATGTGGCCCCGCTTTCGACAGATTTGGGGCCAAGGACAGGGGCGGCAGAATCTGTCCGGCGCGACCGGGCGGGACGATGTGACGACGTGTCGGGCGCAGGTCCCGCCGCGCGTCAGGCAATCAGGCAGGCACAGGGCCACCGCTCCGGCAGGGCGGCAGGCTGTAAGGAAGTTCAATGAATCCGGTCGACGTAGCTCAGGCCGCCGCGCCAGTCGCGGAAGTGTCGTTCTGGCATATGTTCTGGCAGGCGCATCTCGTCGTGAAGCTGGTGATGATCGGCCTCGCCGCCGCCTCGGTGTGGTGCTGGGCGATCATCGTCGACAAGGCGCTGCTGTTCCGCCGCACCCGGGCCGAGATGAACGCCTTCGAGGACAATTTCTGGTCTGGCCAGTCGCTGGAGGAGCTGTATCGCGTCGAGGCGCACGGGACGCCGACTGGCATGGCCGCGGTGTTCGTCGCGGCGATGCGCGAATGGAAGCGTTCGTTTGAGGGCGCGGGCCGCTCCATCGCCTCGCTGCCGCAGCGCATCGACAAGGTGATGGATGTGGCGATCCAGCGCGAGATGGAGCGGCTGGAGGGGCGGCTGCTGGTGCTGGCCACCATCGGCTCATCGGCGCCGTTCATCGGCCTGTTCGGCACGGTGTGGGGCATCATGACCTCATTCCGCGCCATCGCCGCCTCCAAGAACACGTCGCTGGCCGTCGTCGCGCCGGGCATCGCCGAGGCGCTGTTCGCCACGGCGATCGGCCTGATCGCCGCCATCCCGGCGGTGATCGCCTACAATCGTTACCAGGCGGAGGCAGCGCGCGCCCAGACGCGGCTGGAAGGTTTCGCCGACGAATTTTCATCCATTCTCAGCCGACAGATTGACGAGCGACATGGCGGCGACCGGCATGTGGCCTGAGGCCGCGCTGGACGGTCAGGAGTAAGTGGCATGGGTATGGGCATGAGCTCGGGCTCGGGTGGGGCGCGTCGCCGTCGCGGCGCTCGCAAGGCTGCGGGCTTCGCCGACATCAACATGACGCCGTTCATCGACGTGGTGCTGGTGCTGCTGATCGTCTTCATGGTCGCCGCGCCGATGATGGCGACGGGCGTGCCGCTCGATCTGCCGCAAAGCTCGGCGGCGCCGTTGAATGTCGAGCAGAAGCCGCTCACCGTCTCCGTCGATGATCAGGGCCGCATTTTCATTGAAGAGCGCCAGTTGGCGGAGGACACGCTGGTGCCGGCGCTGCTGCAGGCGGCCAAGGCGGGGCCGGAGGAGCGCGTCTACATCCGGGGCTCCAAAAAGGTTGATTACGGTCGCATCGCCCAGGTGATGGGGCTGATCACGGCTGGTGGGTTCAAGAAGGTCGCGCTGGTCACCGAGCCCGACCAGAAGAGCTGAGCCGGCGATGAATTTCCGTTGGTCCAGACAGGAACCGGGACTGCTGATCTCTGGCGTCGGCCACGCCGCGCTGTTGGTGGTGGCGCTGGCCGGGCTGTTCGCCGCGCCGCGCTTTGAGGAGCAGGAAGAGGCCGTGCCGGTCGAGGTGATCACCGAAGACCAGCTGCGGGCGATCACGCGCGGCGAGAAGACCTCGAAGGACCTCGCGGACAAGCCGAGCTTGCGCGCCGACAAGCAGGCGGAGGTGCGCGACAGCAAGCCTGACAGCGCCAATGACCCGAAGGAAGCGCCAGCGCCGCCGTCGCGCCCACGTGACCTTGCCCAGGCGCCGGAGAACGCGGCGCCGCCACCGCCGCCCAGGCCAGAGCCCAAGCCAGAGCCGCCCAAACCGGAACCCAAACCGGAAGCGCCTAAACCGGAGCCCAAACCGGAACCAAAACCCGCGCCCCGACCGGAGCCAGCGCCGACCCCGCCGCCGCGTCCAGAGGCTGCGCCGAAACCGGAGCCCAAACCTGAACCCAAGCCGGAGCCAAAGCCGGAACCGAAGCCAGAGGCCAGGCCGCAGCCGAAACCCAAACCGGAGCCCAAACCGGAGCCCAAGCCAAAGCCGGAGCCAAAACCTGCGCCGAAGCCAGATCCTGCGGCGCAGCGCGACCTCGCGCGGCTGATCGAGAACAGCAAGCCCGCGCCAAAGCCAGCTGCGAAGCCTGCGCCGGATGGCGATGACTTCAATCCGACGGACATCCGCAAGCTGCTGGCCAGTCGCAGCGCCGCCAACCAGCGCACGGCGTCCGTGGCGCCGGAGCTGAACAGCCGCTCGACCGCAGGTTCCCAGACGGGCACGGGTCCGAAGCTGTCGCTGTCGCAGAAGGACGCCATCGGGGCGATGATCAAGGAGCAGCTGCGCCGGTGCTTCTCTTATATGGGCGCGGCGCCGGATGTAGCGCCGGAGGTGCGGATGACGCTGGCGCCAGATGGTTCGCTGATTGGCCAGCCGGCCCTGGTCAACAACTCCAGTGATCCGGCCTTCCGCTCCATGGCCGACAGCACGCTGCGCGCCGTGCGCATGTGCGCGCCGTTCCGGGTGCCGCAGCAATATGCGCCCTATTACAACGACTGGCGGACGATCAGAATCACCGCCGACAAGTCGGATTTCATGTGATGCGTCGCAGCCGCGACATCGCCGCGTGTTTGCGTGTCGCGAGGTGCGATCTGCAGGTCTTTTGGTTGGCGTTTGTGGGTTGTGCGACATGGTTTCGCCATGTGCGCCCGGCAAAAGCCAGTTGAGTGCAAGCGATGTCCTTTCCTTTTAACGCTGGAACCACCATGGGATTTGATGGCCTGTTACACCGCCTGCGCGGGGCGGGCGGCGGCGCGACCGATCTGGCGCCGGACGCCGACCGGCGCGCCTTGCTCTGCGCGGCCAGCGGGCTCGCCATCGCTGGCGTGGCAGGCGCGCTGCCGACACCAGCCGCAGCCGAAATTTCGATCACGCTGGACCGCGCCAATTTTCAGCCGCTGCCAATCGCCATCTCCGACTTCAGCGGTGATCCGGAACTTGGCGCGCGCATCGCGGGCGTGGTCGCCGCAGACCTGAAGCGCTGCGGCTACTTCGCCCCGCTGGATCGCGCCGCCTTCCCGCCTGGTCCGGTGGAGTTCGACGCCGTGCCGAATTTCGCGGCCTGGCAGGCGGTCAACGCCCAGGCGCTGGCGACGGGGCGGGTGACGCGCGAAGGTGGGCGGCTGCGCACCGCCTATCGTTTGTGGGACGTCAGCGCCGGCCAGCAGCTCACCGGCCAGCAGTTCGTCACCGACGCCAACAATTGGCGCCGGGTCGGCCATATCATCGCCGATTCGATCCTGACGCGGCTGACCGGCCTTAAGGGCATGTTCGACGCCCGCATCGTCTATGTCGATGAGAGCGGCCCGCGCGACCAGCGGCGCAAGCGCCTCGCCATCATGGACAGCGACGGCGCCAACGCCCGTTTCCTGACCCGTGGCGAAGAGAGCGTGGTCACGCCGCGCTTTGCGCCGGCCACGGCGGACGTCACGTACATGTCCCAGGCGCGTGGGGCGCAGCCGCGCGTCCAGGTGCTTAACATTGACACGGGCCAGCGCCAGACTGTCGGCAATTTCCCCGACATGACCTCGAGCCCGCGCTTCTCGCCCAATGGCCAGAGCATCGCGCTCAGCCTGCAGCAGGGCGGCAACGCCAATATCTACCTGATCAATCTGGCCTCGCGAACCACCACGCGCCTGACCAGCTCCAACGCCATCGACACCTCGCCGTCATTCTCGCCAGATGGGTCGCGCATCGCCTTTGAGAGCGATCGCGGCGGCGGCCAGCAGATTTATGTGATGCCAGCCACGGGCGGCGAGGCGCAGCGCATCTCGTTTGGCGAGGGGCGCTACAGCCAGCCGGTGTGGTCGCCGCGCGGCGACTACATTGCGTTCACCCGCCAGAAGGGCGGCGCCTTTGGCATCGGCATCATGAAGCCAGATGGTTCAGGTGAGCGGATTCTCACCGAGGGCTTCCACAATGAGGGGCCGACCTGGGCCCCCAACGGCCAGTTCCTGATGTTCTTCCGTGACCCAGGCGGCGAGGGCGGCAGCAAGCTGTATCTGACCGACATCACTGGCCGGGTTGAAGCGCCGATCCGCACCGCCGGTTTCGCCTCAGACCCCGGCTGGTCACAGGTGCTGTCCGATATGCGCTGAGCCTGTTGGATTTGGCAAGTTTTGCAGTGGTTTAACGCTAATTTTACCACAAGGCCGGCTTGGTGGAGCGCAAGACGCTCCCCTGGTCAGGCGGGCAATCTTCCGTTGGGTTGTGTGGCGCTCATGAGCGGGCCACGCTCCAGCGGAAACCATACGCCCCATTGGGCGCTTCACGCTTTGTGAACCGGGCCGCCCCGGGATGTGAGGCCGGGTTTATGCGGCGACGCATACTATCAGAATCCGATGAGCTTAACTCATCGGGTTCTAGCCAGGGCCGTGCGGCGCCTGAGCATTTCAGGATGCGGATGCGTCAGCATCTTCGCATCCCGGTATAGGCCGTGCCGACGCGCCCCCTGCGCGGCAGGCCCATCACAGCACGCAATGAGGCATTGGCTTCAAGGAAGGGATTTGAGATGTCGCTGGCAGTAATCGGCACCGCACACAACGCCGCTCAGGCGCGGCGTCCGGCCCGGCGCGCCATTTTTGCGATGGTCGCTGTTGCGGCGGCGCTGTCGCTGGGCGCCTGCGCCAAGAACAATCAGGATGGCGTCAATGGCGGCGCTGGCGGCCGTGGCGGCGCCGGCGGCTATGGCATGGGCGCAGGAACCCCGGGCAGCGCCCAGGATTTCGTCGTCAATGTCGGTGATCGCGTGTTCTTTGAGGTCGACAGCACCTCGCTGACGCCGCAGGCGACGGCGACGCTCGACCGCCAGGCCGCCTGGCTGGCCCGCTACCCGCGCTACAGCTTCGTGGTCGAAGGCCATGCTGACGAGCGTGGCACCCGCGAGTACAACTACTCGCTTGGCGCCCGCCGCGCCCAGTCGGTGCGCGACTATCTGGCCTCGCGCGGTGTTGACGCCTCGCGGATGCGCACCATTTCCTATGGCAAGGAGCGCCCGGTGGCGGTGTGTAACGACATCTCCTGCTGGTCGCAGAATCGCCGCAGCGTCATCGTGCTGGATGGCGCCTCGTCGTAATCAGGCGCTGGCGCGCCTCCCGCATTTCGCGGGGCGGCGCGCCGCAGCCGGGTCAAAGGCTTGACCGGACAAGGGTTTGACAATGCAGTTCGCTGGCACAGGGCCACGGTTACAGACGTCGTCCGTTTCGCGCCCCGGCAAACGCGCCGGCCGGGTGGTCACCGCCGTCATTGCTGCGGCGCTGGCCGCGCCGCTGCTTGGCATGGCTGGCGCCCTGCCGGCCCGGGCCCAGGACATCTCCGACATGGTTGTCCGCCTCGGCCAGCTTGAAGAGCAGATGCGCAACCTGTCCGGGCGCGTCGAGCAATTGCAGTTCGAAAACCGTCGGCTGAACGAGCAATTGCGCAAGTTCCAGCAGGATACCGAGTTCCGCTTCCAGGAGCGCGGCGGAGCGGGGGGCGCCCCTGCGGCGCCAGCTGCGCCGCCGCCGCGGAACCGTCGCGGCGACGCAGGCGCGACGCCTGCGGGCAGCGCAGGCAGCGGGCCATCCACCGCCAGCATTTCGCGCAATGCCGATGGCTTCGAGGCAGCCCGGGCCCAGTTCCAGCAGGGGCAATATGGCGCCGCCGAGATGGGGTTCCGGCAGTTTCTGCAGGCCAATCCGTCGGATCGTCGCGCCGCCGACGCCATTTATTGGCTGGGCGAGAGTTATTACCAGCGCCAGCAATATAGTGACGCCGCCGAGCAGTTCCTGAAAATCTCGACCGATTATCCCAAGGCCAGCCGTGGCCCGGATGCGCTGGTCAAGCTGGGCATGGCGCTGTCGCGGCTCAACGCCAAGCCGGAAGCCTGCGCCACGCTGGCCCAGGTCGTGCGCAAATATCCCAATGCCTCGGCGGAAGTGCGCTCGGCGGTCGAGCGGGAACGTCGACGCAGCAAGTGCTGATCCGGCGATGACCGGCGTAGAGCCCCGCGACAGCGCCGCCATTTCGCCCGCCATGGCTGAAGGGCTGTTTGCTGATCTGGCGGGGGCGTCGGCTCTGTTGCTGGCGGTTTCTGGCGGCCCCGATTCCCTCGCATTGATGCATCTGGCGGCGCAGTGGCGCCGCAACGGCCTCGCCCGTGGTGCGTTTCGCCCCGCCCTGCATGTCGCGGTGGTGGATCATCAATTGCGCGCAGAGTCCGCCGCCGAGGCGCAGATGGTGTGCGCCCGCGCGCGCGAGCGCGACCTGCCATGCGAGGTGCTGGTCTGGCAGGGCGAAAAGCCGGAGCGCGGCGTGGCGGCGGCGGCCCGCGAGGCCCGATACCAATTGTTATTCGCCCACGCCCATGCGCTCGGCGCCAGCCACGTCGTCACCGCCCACCACGCCGACGATCTGGCGGAAACCATTTTGATGCGGCTGAGCGCTGGCTCCGGCCTCGCCGGACTTGCCGGCATGCAGCCGCTCAGCCTGCGCGCCGGCCTGACGCTGGCGCGACCGATGCTGCCAGTCGCCAAGCACAGGCTGATCGCCACCTGCGTCGCCGCTGGCCTCTCCTGGGCCGAGGACCCTGGCAATCGCGATCCTGACAAAGTTCGGGGCCGTCTGCGTCTGCTGGAGCAACAATTGCGTCAGCTCGGCCTGAGCCGTGCGCGGCTGCTGCGGCTCGGAGCCCGCGCCGCCCGCGCCGACGCAGCGCTGGAGCAGGCGACCCTTAAGGCTCTGGATGCGGCCCAGGTCGAGGCAGGCCCAGGCCTTCTGCGCTTCAACGCCAGGGCTCTGGCGGCGCAGCCGGAGGAAATCTTCATCCGTGCGCTGGAGCGTCTGCTGGCGCAGGCCGGCGCAGGGGCATTGCGGCTGGAGCGGCTGGAGCAGGCGGCGGCGTCGCTTGGCCAGGCGGCGGGGGAAGGGCGCGCGCTGCGGCGCAGCCTCTGCGGGCAGGTGCTGTCGCTCGGCCGCGATGGCCAGTGCACGGTGAAGCCGGAGGGGCCGCGCCGGCGTGGCCGCGCCCGCTTGCAGCTGCCTGCGCCGTCCGCAGCAACGCCTGACGATGACCGGGCGGTCGCCGCGCCGGTCACGGCAGGCTGATGCCAGAACCCGATGAACGTGATAGATCGGGTTCTGCCCAAGCCCGTGCGGCGCCTGAGCATTTCAGGAGGCGGATGCGTCAGCATCTTCGCATCCTGGTAAGAAGCGCCGTCAAACGCCCGGCGCTGACGCCCAGGCCGGCTCCTCAACGACGTTCGTCATGTTCCGCCGCAAACCGGGCGCTATTTGCGACTATCTACGGCGCCAATCGACCTGCCTTTGGCCGACGTGCGGCCATGGCGACCTTGGCATTTGCTGGCATCGCGCCTAAATAAGGTGATTGGCTGATATACCATGGCGCGGGCCAGGCTGCTGGACCAGGATTAAAACATTAAGATGAACCCCAATTTCCGGAATTTCGCCCTCTGGGTCATCATTTTTCTGCTGGTTCTGGCGCTGGTGTCGCTGTTCCAGAGCCCAGGCCAGCGCGGGGGTTCGACAGATATCCCGTATTCGCAGCTGCTGCAGGACGCGGACAATGGCCGCGTCACCAGCGTGATGATCGCCGGGCAGGAGATCACCGGAACCTATACGGATGGCCGGACCTTCAAGACCTATGCGCCGTTCGATCCGGGCCTTGTGACCAAGCTGCAGCAGAAGAATGTGCAGATTTCCGCGCGTCCGCCGCAGTCGGATACGCCGTGGTTCATCGCCCTGCTGATCAACTGGCTGCCGATCCTGGTGTTCATCGGCGCGTGGATTTTCCTGTCGCGGCAGATGCAGAGCGGCGCTGGCCGGGCCATGGGCTTTGGCAAGTCCAAGGCCAAGCTGCTGACCGAGGCGCATGGTCGCGTCACCTTTGAAGACGTGGCTGGCGTTGAGGAAGCCAAGGACGATTTGCAGGAGATCGTTGAGTTCCTGCGCGATCCGCAGAAGTTTCAGCGTCTCGGCGGCCGCATTCCGCGCGGCGTGCTGCTGGTCGGCCCGCCCGGCACCGGCAAGACGCTGATCGCCCGCGCTGTGGCCGGCGAAGCCAATGTGCCGTTCTTCACCATCTCCGGTTCTGATTTCGTTGAGATGTTCGTCGGCGTCGGCGCCAGCCGTGTCCGCGACATGTTCGAGCAGGCCAAGAAGAATTCGCCCTGCATCATCTTCATTGACGAGATCGACGCCGTCGGCCGCCATCGTGGCGCCGGCCTCGGCGGCGGCAATGACGAGCGCGAGCAGACCCTGAACCAGCTGCTGGTCGAGATGGATGGCTTCGAGGCCAATGAGGGCGTGATCATCATCGCGGCCACCAACAGGCCTGACGTGCTCGACCCGGCGTTGCTGCGCCCCGGTCGCTTCGACCGGCAGATCGTGGTGCCCAATCCCGACGTGGTGGGTCGCGAGCGCATTCTGCGGGTTCACGTCCGCAAGGTTCCGCTGGCGCCGGACGTTGACCTGCGCACCATGGCGCGTGGCACCCCTGGCTTCTCGGGCGCCGATCTGATGAATTTGGTCAATGAGGCGGCGCTGCTGGCGGCGCGGCGTGGCAAGCGCATCGTCACCATGCAGGAGTTCGAGGACGCCAAGGACAAGGTGATGATGGGCGCCGAGCGCCGCACCCTGGTGATGACCGAGGACGAAAAGCGTCTGACCGCCTATCACGAGGCGGGCCACGCCATCGTCGCTCTCAATGTCCCGGCCACCGATCCGGTGCACAAGGCCACCATCATTCCCCGTGGCCGGGCGTTGGGCATGGTCATGCAGCTGCCCGAGCGCGACAAGCTGTCGATGAGCTACGAGCAGATGACCTCGCGCCTCGCCATCATGATGGGCGGTCGCGTGGCGGAGGAGCTGATCTTCGGCCCAGCCAAGGTCACCTCGGGCGCCGCATCCGACATCCAGCAGGCGACCAAGCTGGCTCGCGCCATGGTCACGCAATGGGGCTTCTCAGACGAACTCGGCGCCGTGATGTATGGCGACGAGGGCGGCGAGGTGTTCCTCGGCTATTCCATGGGCAAGCAGCAGACGCTGTCGGAAGCCACGGCGCAGAAGATCGATTCTGAAATCCGCCGCCTGGTGGAAGAGGGTCTCAGCGACGCCCGCCGCATCCTCACCGAGCGCGGCGACGATCTGGAAGCGCTGGCGCGCGGCCTGCTGGAATATGAGACGCTGTCTGGCGAGGAAATCCGCAACCTGCTCGACGGCAAGCCGCCGGTGCGCGACGCAGGCGGCCCGCCGCCGCCGAGCCGCAGCACCCTGGTGCCCTCGGCTGGCCGCCACACGCCGCGTAGCCCCGAGGCCGGGGTGGAGCCGCAGCCGCAGGCCTGACCGCGCCGCTGCCCGAAGTTGATAGCGCCCCGGCCTGGCTGGCCGGGGCGTTTTTTGTTTGGCGGCGCGCCCCCGGCAGTATCGGGGCCGGAGACGGCGCGTATTGGCGGCATGGTCTCGGGCGGGTCGATCACCGCAAAACTGGCTCGACTGTGCAGGTCTGAGCATTCGACTGACAATGGGCTGGAAATACTTGAGCGCAGCTGGTTGCAAGTGCTGGCGATGGCGGCATGGTTGTGGCAGGGGGAGTCCGGAATCTGGTAACATATTGTTATGAAGCGTGAATGTATTGTGCGCGCGCTTCACTTGACGGCGAGGTCCGTTCTGGACGAGATGAAGCAGCCTGTTCCGCACTGATTTGCAATTGGGGACAGCAATAATTGATGGGCGGCCGTCCACGGTTGCGTGGACGTCGCATAGCCGCTGGCTATCGCCACGCCATGGCGCTTTCGCGCTGGCAGACAGGCTGGATGCAGTGAAATGCGTCGAAGTCTGGCGCAATGCAGACGTGCGCAGGTCCTGGATGGACCAGTCTCGCTTTCGGGCTGGCGCCTGAACGGCAAGCGAGGCCTGCGCGCCGCTGGTCGAGCCATAAACTGCCCTGGGGCACAGGACATATGACGAGAAGCTATTTCGGCACTGACGGTATTCGTGGCCGCGCCAACACCGTGATCACGCCCGAGCTGGCGATGAAGGTGGGGCAGGCGGCTGGGCTGGTGTTTCGCCGGGGCGATTATCGCAACCGGGTGATCATCGGCAAGGATACGCGCCTGTCCGGCTATATGATCGAGACGGCCATGGTCGCCGGCTTCACCTCGGTGGGCATGGACGTGCTGCTGCTCGGTCCGATGCCGACCCCGGCGGTGGCGATGCTGACCCGCTCCATGCGCTGCGACATGGGGGTGATGATCTCCGCCTCGCACAATCCCTATGAGGACAATGGCATCAAGCTGTTTGGCCCCGATGGCTTCAAGCTGTCGGATGAGGTTGAGCTGCAGATCGAGGACCTCATCGACAATGATTTGACCCAGCGCCTCGCCCCGGCCGCTGATCTCGGTCGCGCCAAGCGCATTGAGAGCGTGCACGCCCGTTATGTCGAATTCGCCAAGCGCACCCTGCCGCGCGACATCGACCTCGATGGCATGCGCGTCGTGGTTGATTGCGCCAATGGCGCTGGCTACCGCGTCGCCCCAGAGGCGCTGTGGGAGCTGGGCGCCGAGGTGATTTCGCTCGGCGTCGAGCCGGATGGCACCAATATCAACCGGGACGTCGGCTCGACCGCGCCTGAAGCGCTGATCCGCAAGGTGCATGAGACCCGCGCCGACATTGGCATCGCGCTTGACGGTGACGCCGACCGGGTGATCATCGTCGATGAAAAGGGCCAGGTGGTCGACGGCGACCAGCTGATGGCAGTGATTGGCCGTAGCTGGCACGAGGCTGAGCTGCTCAGCCGCCCGGCCATCGTCGCCACCATCATGTCTAACCTTGGCCTGGAAAAATACCTGCAGGGCATTGGCCTGGGTCTTGAGCGCACCGCCGTCGGCGACCGCTATGTGCTCGAGCACATGCGCCGGAATGGCTATAACGTCGGCGGCGAGCAGTCGGGGCACATCATCCTGTCCGATTACGCCACCACCGGCGATGGCCTGCTGTCGGCCCTGCAGATCCTGTCCGTGGTGCAGAAGTCGGGCCGTCCGGTCAGCGAGATCTGCCGTGCCTTCGAGCCCTTCCCGCAGGTGCTGAAGAATTTGCGCTACAAGCTCGGCGCCCGGCCCGAGGCCGCCAAGGTCGATCTGATCGTCGAGGCTGCCCGCGAACGTCTGGGCGGCAATGGCCGGCTGGTCGTGCGCCCCTCCGGCACTGAGCCGGTGATCCGGGTGATGGGCGAGGGCGACAATCTCGACGTGGTCAACCAGGTGGTCGACGACGTTATCGGCGAGATCAGTAAGGTCGCCGCCTGAGCGTCCGATAGCCTTGATCCGGTGCGGCCGCCCGAGTGACCGCACGAATTTTCCTGCCCCGCGCCGCTCTGTGGCGCGGGCTTGTTTTTGGCGGGCATAGGTCAGCGCACTTTTCGATCCCCGGTCATCGCCCCGGAGAAATTGTCGCGTCGCTACAGGCCGGTGGCGATGCAGCGGGGTTACCTCGCATGGCTACTGGCAGGCCCGACTGCCGCCGCTCAATAGATGTCCGGGCGCAATAAGGTGCGCCGCACGCGCCTCGCCGGCGTTGGACGGCGTCGGCGGGAGCGTCGCCGATCCGGTTGATGTTGCGGGCGACCGGGACGGTAGATTGATGCAGATCCGCGTAATCACCACGCTCGCGTGGGGAACATCACGCCAAATTGACCGGAATCGGAATTTCATTAACCCTGTTGATTAAGGTTAAGCGGCTGTTAAGCCCTGTTTGCGATTGTGGCGGCGCAGAGGCGTCGTTGCTGGCTCACCAGGCGGCGAAAACCCGGATAGCCGCACCATGGTCACGCATTACTTCCGCCCCGCCGTCGCCGCTGTCGCGCTGCTCGCCAGCGCATTTGTCGCCGCGCCCGTGCTGGCGGCCGATCCTGGACAATTGCCTGAGCTGCCGCCGCTGGAGCCAGAGCGTCCGATCGCCACTGGCGGCGGCTGGTATCTGCGCGGCGATGTCGGTGTTGGCCTTGGCCTGCGCGGTCCGCGCAAGGCCATTCCATTGAGCTATGCGGCGACGCCTGGCGTGAACGCCATGACGCCGATGGATCACGCCATCGCCCGCGCCCGCATTGACAGCGGCTGGTCGCTGGGCGGCGGCATCGGCTATCGCATCGGCCCGATGCTGCGCGTCGACGTCACTGGCATCTCCCAGTCGGGGGCGCGCCTGCACGGAATCGGCGTCGATCAGGCTTTTGCGGCGGGCACGAGCCGCGCCGTGGGCCATTACAGCGCCGGTGTCCGCTCGGATGTGGCGCTGGCCAACGCTTACTGGGACGTGCTGACGTGGAATGGGCTGACGCCCTATGTCGGCGCTGGCGTCGGCGTGGCGTGGAACCGCATGTATAAGGTGGGCCGCTACGAGCAGGCGCAGCCGCTGGCCCAGGCCAGCAATATGGTCGCCGCCAGCCACGCCAGCCATGCCCGCGCCGCCTTCGCGCTTTATGCGGGCGTCGGCTATGAAATCATGCCTGGCCTGCACGCCGACCTCGGCTACCGCTATCTCAACCTCGGCAACGCCAATAGCGGCCGCGCCCTGTGTGACGACACAGCCACCTGCGTCGCCGCCACGCCGCTGCGCGCCAAAAGCCTCGACAGTCACGAAGTCACGCTCGGTCTGCGTTGGGAGATGGGCGCGCTGTGAGGCGCGTCATACCGGGATGCGACCATGCTTACGCATCCGCATCCTGACTTGCTCAGGCGCCGCACGGGCTGAACCAGGCCCCGATCTGTCATGCTCATTAGGGACCGGCATCAGTGATCGCGCCACGGTCGCCGCGCGCCGCTTCAGGCGTCTCGGCGACATCTGCAAGCCGGTGAGGGGGCGACGATGCGGGCCCCTGCCAGATTTCTGCAATCCAGCCATGCAGCCTTGCTTCGGCGTATGAAAGTACTTGCACCCATCCATCTTGGGGCGTAGGCCCATCGGCGGGACACTTCCCCCCAACGGGAAGCGCTCATCTGTAAGGATGGATGAATATGACGACTGCCCCCACCGTCCGGCCCGCGCGGCCGGAGTTCTCGTCTGGCCCTTGCGCCAAGCGTCCTGGCTGGAGCCTCGACGGCCTGTCCGATACCCCCGTTGGCCGCTCGCATCGCGCCAAGGTCGGCAAGGACAAGCTGAAGCTCGCCATCGACCTCACCCGTGAGGTGCTGCAGGTTCCGGCGGATTACCGCATCGGCATCGTGCCTGCCTCCGACACCGGCGCCGTGGAAATGGCCCTGTGGTCGTTGCTCGGCGCCTGTCCGGTCGACATGCTGGCCTGGGAGAGCTTTGGCGAGGGCTGGGTCACCGACGTGGTCAAGCAGCTCAAGCTGAAAGACGCCCGCGTTTTCACCGCTCCTTATGGCGAGCTGCCCGATTTCGCCCAGGTCAACACCGCCGAACATGACGTGGTCTTCACCTGGAACGGCACCACCTCCGGCGTGCGTGTGGCCAATGCCGACTGGATCCCGGCTGATCGCCAGGGCCTGACCATTTGCGACGCCACCTCGGCCGCCTTCGCCCAGCCGCTGGACTTCGCCAGGCTCGACGTCGTCACCTTCTCCTGGCAGAAGGTGCTGGGCGGCGAGGGCGCGCATGGCATGCTGATCCTGTCGCCGCGCGCCGTGGAGCGGCTGGAAAGCTACACTCCGGCCTGGCCGCTGCCGAAGATTTTCCGCCTGACCTCGAAGGGCAAGATTTCCGAAGGCATCTTCAAGGGCGAGACCATCAACACCCCCTCGATGCTGTGCGTTGAAGACTATATCGACGCGCTGCAGTGGGCGAAGAGTGTGGGCGGTCTTGACGGTCTGATCGGTCGCGCCGACGCCAACGCCAGGGTGCTGAACGACTGGGTCGACAGCCGCGACTGGATCGCCAATCTGGCGGTGAAGCCGGAGACCCGCTCCAACACCAGCGTCTGCCTGGTGATCTCCGACGCCGAAGTGGCGGCGAAAGGCCCGGAAGCTGGCGCCGCCGTCGCCAAGGGCATCGCCGCGCGCCTCGAGGCCGAGGGCGTGGCCTATGACATCGGCTCGTATCGCGATGCTCCGGCTGGCCTGCGCATCTGGTGCGGCGCCACCATCGAGACCAGCGATGTGCAAGCGCTGACGCATTGGCTCGATTGGGCCTTCGCCGAAGAAAAGGCGAAGCTGGGCTGATCGCCCTAATGGGTGCGCGCATCCTGGCCCTCAGCTGGCCTGGCGCGCACGCCGGGGCGCCCAACGCCTTTATAGCCGGCAGCCTTGTCCGGCCAGGGCGCGAAGTGTGCGTCTCTTGGGGTTGCTCCCCTGACGGCTATTGGGACGGCGCCTGCAGCGCCGTCCATTTCCATCTCATTTTCTGCGCGCCGTGGTCGCCGCCCGTTCGCCGGCCCGGATTGCGCCACAGGTGTTCCCATGACCGCCAAAGCGCCCCGCGTCCTGATTTCTGACGCGCTTTCGCCCGCCGCCGTGCAGATTTTCCGTGATCGCGGCATCGACGTCGATTTCCAGCCGGACCTTGGCAAGGACAAGGACAAACTCGCCGCCATCATCGGCGACTATGATGGCCTCGCCATCCGCTCAGCCACCAAGGTCACCAGCGCCATCCTGGCCAACGCCGCCAACCTCAAGGTGATTGGCCGCGCCGGCATCGGCGTCGACAATGTCGACATCCCGGCCGCCTCCTCGCGCGGCGTCATTGTGATGAACACGCCGTTCGGCAATTCCATCACCACTGCCGAACACGCCATCGCGCTAATGTTCGCGCTGGCCCGCGAGATTCCCGCCGCCGACGCCTCCACCCAGGCTGGCAAATGGGAGAAGAACCGCTTCATGGGCGTCGAGATCACCGGCAAGACGCTGGGCGTGATCGGCTGCGGCAATATCGGCGGCATTGTCGCCGAGCGCGGCGTCGGCCTGCGCATGAAGGTCATCGCCTTCGACCCCTTCCTGTCGCCAGAGCGGGCGCTGGATCTGGGCGTCGAGAAGGTGGAGCTGGACGAGCTGCTGCGCCGCGCCGATTTCATCACGCTGCACACGCCGCTGACAGACAAGACCCGCAATATCCTGTCGGCTGAAAGCCTCGCCGCCACCAAGCCCGGCGTGCGCATCATCAATTGCGCCCGCGGCGGTCTGGTTGACGAGGTCGCCCTGCGCGCCGCGCTCGACAGCGGCCATGTGGCTGGCGCCGCCTTCGACGTGTTCGTCGAGGAGCCGGCCAAGGACAATGTGCTGTTCGGCCACCCCAATGTGGTATGCACGCCGCACCTCGGCGCCGCCACCACCGAGGCCCAGGAGAATGTCGCCCTGCAGGTCGCCGAGCAGATGTCGGATTATCTGCTGCGCGGCGCCATCCAGAACGCCGTCAACTTCCCGTCGATCACCGCCGAGGAAGCGCCGAAGCTGAAGCCGTTCATCGAGCTGGCCGAGAAGCTCGGCTCCTTCGCCGGCCAGCTCACCGAGACCGGCCTGAAGAGCGTCAACATCACCTATGAGGGCTCGGTGGCGGGCCTCAAGGTCAAGGCGCTCACCGCCTCGGCCATCGCCGGCCTGCTGCGGCCGATGCTGCAGGACGTCAACGTCGTCTCGGCCCCGTCGGTGGCGCGCGAGCGCGGCATCGTCATCGAGGAGACCATCCGCGAGGCGGAAGGCGAGTTTGACGCGCTGATCACCCTGTCGGTGACCACCGAAGCGCAGACCCGCGCCGTATCTGGCACGGTGTTCGCCGGCGGTCGCCCGCGTATCGTCGCCATCAAGGAGATCAAGGTCGACGCCGAGCTGGCGCCGTCGATGCTCTATGTGTCGAATGAGGACAAGCCGGGCTTCGTCGGCAAGTTCGCCTCGATCCTCGGCGAGGCTGGCGTCAATATCGCCACCTTCGCGCTGGGCCGCGACGCCCCTGGCGGCTCGGCCATCGCGCTGGTTGAGGTCGATGGCGAGGTCCCGGCCAACGTCATCGACGCCGTGACCGCCATCCCTGGCGTGAAGCAGGTGAAGCCGCTGCGCTTTGCCTGATGCGGATGGCGGATGCGTCAGCATCCCGAAGTCTGCGGACAGATTGAGAAAAAGCCGGGCTCGCCCCGGCTTTTTTGCGTATGCGCAGAAGGGCGCCTGAGCAATTCCGGATGCGGATGCGCCCGCATCCGTGCATCCTGGCGTCAGTCGCGATAGCCGGGATTGACCCGGTCGAGCTTGCGCAGCAGCGCCGGCCAGGCCAGCCGGTCGGCGACTTTCATCAGGCCATTGGGTGACGAGCCGATTTCGCCGTTCTTTTCGATAACATCGTCTTCGGTTGGATAGATGGCGCCGCCCATGGCGAAGGTGCGCACCTGCATGGAGCAGGCCCGCTCCAGGTAATACATGCGCATGAAGGCAGTGGCGACGGTCTTGCCACAGGTCAGCGTGCCGTGGTTGCGAAGGAGCATCAGGTTGCGGTCGCCGAGGTCACGCTGCAGCCGCGGCCGCTCGTCAAGGTCGAGCGCGACGCCCTCATAATCATGATAGGCGAGATCATTGGCGATGAGCTGCGCCGTCTGGTTGAGCGGCTGCAGGCCGTGCGAGGTCGACGCCACCGCCGTGCCATCCAGCGTGTGCAGATGCATGACGCACATGGCGTCCTCGCGCACTTCATGCACCGCAGAATGGATGGTGAAACCGGCGGGGTTCACCTTGTGCGGCGTCTCGCCGACCGGGTTACCGGCAAGGTCAATCTTCACCAGGCTGGAGGCGGTGATCTCGTCAAAGAACCAGCCGTAGGGGTTGATGAGGAAGTGATGCTCCGGCCCCGGCACGCGCGCCGACAGATGGGTGAAGATCATGTCGTCCCAGCCATACATGGCGACAAGACGATAAGCGGCGGCGAGATCAATGCGCGTCTGGCGCTCGGCCTCGCTCATGGCGTCGAGGCTGACGACGTCGGTTGCGTGGCTCATGGCGTTTCTCCCTGACGCCAGCCATGGCGCGCCTTGACGGCGCCGGTCTGGCGACACTGCGTGATTATCGTTGCGGCGCTGCTTTGCGACAGGGCGACGATGCTGAAAGGCCAGAACCGTCGCACGCCTCGCGCGCCGTTGCCCACAGTGTGCCCGTAAAGCGAGGCGGCTGGCAATCACAGCCGCCACGGCGCGGCCATGCGCGCCTTGCGGGGCGGCATCCACAGAGCAGCTGTGACAACAATTTTTTGGGGTAGGGGCTGCAGCCAATGTCTGCTTCTCGCCTCGTTATCCGCCGTAAGCCATGCGCCAATAGTCAGGCGTTATGAGGCCGGCGCCATGAGGCATGCGCCAGGAGGCATGCACCATGAGGCATGCGCCAGGCGGCGGTCATAAAAAAGGGGCGGGCTGTCGCCAGCCCGCCCCAAGTTGGGTCTTCCAGGAGGTCATCCTCACCCGCCGCATGGCGCGTGAGGCCGTCACGGGCCGCGCCGTGGCGCGGCCAAAAACTCTGTCGCAAATCACGCAGGTAACTTGCTGATTACCTGCGGTTTCTCGCTGATTACTTGCTGGCGATCACTTGTGGGCGATCATTTGCGGGTCAGCATGCCGAGCACAAAGCCGACAGCGCCGACGGCGAGCAGCGTGCCAAGCGGATTGCTACGCGCCTGGCGCACAACCATCTCGCCGCCTTCGCGTGCGGCGTCCTTGGCCTGGCCAAAGGTGCGCTGCGCCGCGCCAACGGCTTCGTCGACGACACCCTGACCTTGCAGGCGGCTGTCATTGGTGAGGTCGCCGACAGCCTGCCGGGCCTTGCCAAGCATCTCATTGCCAGCGCCCTTAATGCGATCAGTGTCCATCTTGCTTCTCCCGGCGAACAGCCTTCCGCGCCGTCGCCGGCTGGCTGTCGCCCTGCTATCTGCGGGGGTCGTGAGCGGCCGTCCAGACCGGGCTGGGGGGAGCGCCAGTCTGGACGGCACACGCTCGAGGCGCGACGTGTCTGTGGGGGCTATGGGGGGCAACGCCACCACAAGCGGTCGCCAAAGGGGGGGCTGCGACCGACGCCGTTTGCTTCCTCAATAGACATAACGTTGGCCAGCCGGAATGGTTCACCGCTGGCGCCAAAAAAACTGGGGCTCGGGTACAAGAAAACTTGACGGGCGCCCGATTGGCGTTGGCCCCGCTCCCAGCATCGGCTCATGCGCCTCTTCACCCATGAGCCTCTTCACCCATGAGCCACTTTATCCTTGCGACGAGCGAAATGTGATCGGTCAAGCGATCCCGTTGGTCGGAGCGCGCGCCAAACCGTGACTGCGATCACAGCAGGAAGGCGGCGACGCCCACCAGCGCGCCGACAGCGCCCAGCCCGACACCCGTGAGCCAGGGCCAGCGCCGGGGCCTTGCGATGATCGACAGCGTGGCGATGGCGATGGCGATCTGCACCAGCATCACCGCCCAGGTCAGGATGTGATGGCGGCGATCGCGTGTCGCGACCTCTTCAAGCCGGACCAGCGACAGCGCTTCCTGTTGCTGGGCGAAGCGGGTCAAGCCTGCGTCATCCTGCCCGCCGTAGCGCGCGGCTGGCGGCAAAGCGGGGGTTGCTGGCGCAGCGTCGCCGGCTTTGCCCGGCGTCTGGTCGAGGGCGGCGCGGACCATGCGGGCGTCGAGCGCCCCCCAGGCGTCGGCGCCGCGGTTCTGATAGATCAGGGCGTCGGCGCTGGCCCGCGAGGCGGCGCCGCTCTCCATGGATTCCAGCGAGCCGAGGATAACGCCGACCACGGCGAGGATGGCGATGGTCACCGAGACGCGCGTCACCGCCGGGTCGTCGAGCGGGTGTGGCCGGGCCTGCGCCTCGCCGGCGCTGTGCAGCGCCTCGGCTTCAGTGCGAAATTCCTCGGTGGTTTCTTCCGCCAGCCGGGCCATGGCCCTGTCTCCATCGGTAGAACGGCGCCCACAGGCTTGCGTGCTCTGCGCGCGCCGGAACATGCGGTTGCGACCTGAGCTCAGTCGAGCGGCGTCAGGCAGGCTTCAACGCGCGCCCGTTCGTCGTCTGACAGAGCGACGGCGCGGCGCGCGGCGTGATCGAGGATGGCGACGATCACCTCGGAGGCGGCGATGCGCGCGCCGGTGCGAGCGTTGAAGGCGCTATGGGCGAAGCGCATGGTCTTGCCGAGGAACTCCACCACCTGGCTGTGCGAGATGATCAGTTCGCCAGGCCCAGGCATTTCGCCATAGGTCAGACGATTTTCGATCACCACGCTGCCGCGCCCGCTGGCCAGCAGATCAGCCACATCCAGCTTCATGTGGGCGAACAGATTGCCGACGCCGTCAGAGAACCGGCCCATCACCTGCTCATTGGCCAGACGCCCGGTGACGTCGCAGTCCCACGGCTGCACCATGCCGCGATAGATCTCGACGAGACCGCGCGCCCGCGCCTCGGCCAGGGTGAGCGGGCGGCGGGTTTCTTCGAAAGCGACGCTGCGCGGGCGATCGCTCTCGGGGATGTCGCCGGCATATTGCGCCATCAGCTCGCGCTGACGCGCCGTCCACGGCACGGCGGCGCCGGTGGCGGCGTCGGTCTGCTGGTCGATGCTGATGAAGCTGGTGGCGATGTGGCCGCCGCAGTGCAATTCGTGGTGCAGCACCACGCTGGCCTCACGCACCTCGACCACGCGGCTGCGAAACTCGGCCATGTCGCCGGTGTGCAACTCACGGCGGTAGCGGATGTGGTGGGTGAGGGGGCGCAGCAGATGCCCTGGCGCGACCTCAAGCGCCGCCGCCACAAAGCCCATGCTGACGCTGAGCCGCGTCATGTAGAAGCGCACGTTCAGATGATTGTTCTCGTCGCACTCCCAGGCGTTGACGCCGTTGCGATTGCCGCTGATCCAGTTTGCCGTCATCGGGACAGTTTCCACCTAAACGCTTGATTGGGCGTCATCCACGCCGCGCAAAAAAATGACGCCGCCCGTCACAGGCGGCGCCTGTCGCCCTGATGCGGCGCAGGGTCCGCCGCCGGAAGCGGGCGTTGTCGCCAACGCGCCCGGCGTGCACGGACCTGCGCCTGAGGCCGCGGATGCGTCAGCACCCGCGCGGCCTTAGGTCAGACGGCGCGTTCGAACACCGCGGCGATGCCCTGGCCGCCGCCGATGCACATGGTTTCGAGGCCATAGCGGCCGTCGCGACGCTTCAGCTCATGCATCAGATTGGCGAGGATGCGGCCGCCGGTGGCGCCGATGGGATGGCCGAGCGAAATGCCCGAACCATTGACGTTGAGGATGTCATGGCGGCTGTCATTGTCCGACCAGCCCCAGCCCTTGAGAACGGCCAGCACCTGGGCGGCGAAGGCTTCGTTGAGCTCCACCAGGTCGATGTCGTTCCAGCTGATGCCCGAGCGGGCGAACAGCCGCTCAACCGCCGGCACCGGGCCGATGCCCATGCGCGACGGCTCGCAGCCAGCGGCGGCCCAGCCGACCAGCCAGCCCATCGGCTCCAGACCCAGTTCTTCCAGCTTGTCCTCGGCGACCACAAGGCAGGCGGCGGCGGCGTCGTTCTGCTGGCTGGCGTTGCCGGCGGTGGTGACGCCGCCCTTTTCGATGGCGCGCAGCTGGGCGAGGCTCTCCGGCGTGGCGTTGGCGCGGATGCCTTCGTCCAGGGCGAAGATGATCGGATCGCCCTTGCGCTGCGGCACGGCGACCTTGACCAGCTCCTCATCGAACTTGCCGTCAGCCCAGGCGGCGGCGGCGCGCTGGTGGCTGCGCGCAGCGTATGCGTCGCAGGCCTCGCGGGAGATGTCGTAATCGCGGGCGAGATTGTCGGCGGTCTCAATCATGCCGGTGATGACGCCGAAGCGGCTGATCGGCTGGCTCATGACGCGGCCACGGGCGAGGCGGTCATGCATGGTCACCGAGCCGGCGCGCGCGCCGTTGCGCATGTCGGTGGAGTAATATTCGACATTGCTCATGCTCTCGACGCCGCCGGCGACGACAACGTCAGCCACGCCGGTCTGGATCAGCATGGAGGCGTCGATGATGGCCTGCAGGCCCGAGCCGCAGCGGCGGTCGAGCTGGTAGCCAGGGATCGAGATCGGCAGGCCGGCGGCGAGCAGCGACCAGCGGGCGATGCACGGCGCCTCTCCATTGCCATAGCCCTGGGCGAACACCACGTCGTCGATGCGCTCCGGGTCGATCTTCGTGCGCTCAACCAGCTCCTTGATGATCACGGCGCCAAGCTCGCCGGCGGCGAAGCTGGACAGGCTGCCCTGGAATTTGCCGACGGCGGTGCGGATTGGCGAGACGATGGCGGCGCGACGCAGGCCCGAGGTTTTGGTGCTCATCTTGTCGTTTCCATTGCGGCGCGCCGGCGCGTGGGCGCACGCTTGTTTCCCGCAGGGCGACGACGGAGGGGCCGCCAGCCCAGGGCGTTGAACAGGGGCCGACGATGCCGGCCCCCTTGTATAGTATGGCGGTTGCAGTCGCGCCAATAGGCGACAGTGCGCGCCCACCGCAGCACAATTTGCAGGGCTTGATCCCCTGGCGGCGCGAGCGACCGGAGGCGCAGGCGAAACCTGCGAAATGCGCTCTCCGGGCCCATAGCGCCGGGACGCTGCGGGCGTTGATCGCTCAGTTCACCAGATCTTTCGACAGCTGCCAGTCATGACCGTCGAAGGTCCCCATGTAGAACTTCGTCACCGGGGCATAATCCTCAGGCGAGATATTCAGGGTGATGCCAGGCAGCAGGATTGGGCTTGGCTTGCCCTTCAGATTGGTGGCGTGTTTGAGCACATTGGCCCGCGTCAGCTCATCGCCGCAGGCCTCGAGAATCTGCTTCATGATCACGGCGCTGGAATAGGCGTAGAAGCCGACGTCGTCATCAGCTGGCGTATCAGGCGAATATTTGGCGCGGAACGCCTCATAGGCCTGTACATCCGGGTCGTTTTTCCATTTGGGGCTGGCGACATGCTTGACGCTCTGCACGGTCATCAGCCCTTTGGCGTTTTGGAGCCCGGCGCCCTCCAGCAGCATGCGGGTGGCCGAAGCGCTCATCAGATAGTGCAGGGCGGGCCAGTTCAGCTCCTTCACCTTGCGGATCGACTGGGTGACGAATTTGCCGGTGGTGACGTTGAAAAACACATCGGCACCGGAGCGGGCCAGCGTGACGATCTGGCTGTCGACGGTCGGCTCGGTCAGGTCATACATTTGCTCGGAGATGATCATGGTCCTGGCCCTGTCGCCGAGGCTGTCGCGCAGGCCGCGGATGAAGTCGCGGCCCAGATCATCATTCTGCGCCAGCACGCCGACTTTTGCGTCGGGCCGGTTACGCAATAACCAGCGCCCGAAGATCTGGCCTTCAGTTACGTAAAGCGACAGCGCCCCGGTCGACCACGGGAAGTTCTTCGGATCGCTCCAGCGCGACGAGCCAGAGCCAATCATCAATTGCGGGATGCCCTTGCCGTTGAGATATTTCTGCACGGCGGCCTGGGTGACCGTGCCGTTCGACGAGACAGTGGCCAGCACGCCGTCGCCCTCGACCAGCCGGCGCGTCGCCTCGACGGTCTTGGCCGGATTATAGGCGTCGTCGAGCGAGATCAGCGTGATCTTGCGGCCATTGACGCCGCCCTGCTCGTTGATCATGCGGAAATAGGCGCCTTGGGTGCGGCCGACGATGCCGACGTAAGAGGCCGGCCCGCTATAGGGCATGGTCTGGCCGAGCTTGATCTCGGCATCGCTGGCGCCCTGGTCATAACGCTTCGTCGCCGCGCGCAGATTTCCAGACGTGGACAGCAACAGCTGCGGCGCGCCAAGCGTAACGGCAAGGCCGGCGAGCACATGCCGCCGGTTTATCGGTAAGGCCATGGGGTTTCCTCTCACCAATTATCCCCGCTCTACGGCAGGATAACTCATGTTATGGTGAGGTGATGTCGCTTCCCAGCCCTGTTTTACCGTGATGACGATCTGGTGATTGAAGGTTTTGGCAAGATCGCAGCGGCCAGGCAAGGCGTCGCCTGGCCGCGCAACGTCATTCCGGGACCGCCGCCGCTTACTTGCTCGCCGCCTTTTTCGCCTTGGGCTCGGCGCCGGTGCTGTTGCCAGCGGCTTTGCTGGCGACCGTGCCTTTGCCATTGACCTCATTGACCGCGAGGCCGGTCAATTTGTTATTGGCGGCCTTTTCCTGATCGAGGATCTCGGAGAGCAGGGTGTGGGCCTCATCATGGCCGAGGGTCCGCGCCCATTCGCGCAGCGAGCCATAGCGGGCGATCTCATAATGCTCGACGGCCTGGGCGCAGGCGAGCAGACCGGCGTCGAGCGCCGCGCCGCTGGCCTCTTCCATCAGGCCCTCGCTTTCCTTGATCAGACCCTCAATGGCGTCGCACTTCTCGGCCTTGGGCTTCTCACCGAGCGCCTTGAATACGGCGTCGAGCTTGGTGATCTGCTGACGGGTTTCGGCGAGGTGATCGTTAAACGCGCTCTGCAAATGAGCGTTGCTCACCGCCTTGGCCATTTTGGGCAGGGCCTTGGTGATGGCATTTTCGGCGTAATAGACGTCCTGCAGTGTATGCACGAAGATGTCAGACAGTGTTTTCATGGCTTGCTCCCATCAACGACGTCAATTGTTGTGGAAGAACGCATGAGGCGGTGACCCGTTCCATGGGCTGGCGCGCCGCAAATTCGTGGGCATCGCCGCCTGCCATACGCCAGGGCCATCGCTCACGCGTCAGGCGAGGATCAGGTCGGCATATTCCGGGCGCTGCTTCAGGATGCGTTGAACAAAGCTGCAGCGGGGAATGATCTTGCGGCCTTCGGCGCGCACCTGGTCCAGCACGCCCAGCACAAAGGCGCTGGCCACGCCCTTGCCCTGGGCGCCTTCGGGAATCTCGGTGTGGTCGAGACTGATGGCGTCAAGCGTGTCGTGATAGTCGAGCCGCGCCAGGCCCCACTCCGTCTGCATTTCGAAGCGACTGGCGCTGGCGTTGTTGATGATGATGCGCGACATGGGGCAGGCCTCTCTTATGGGCGCCGCAACTGGCGGCGCCAGCTGGTCGATGCAGCCGTGAAGACACTGGCGTTGCGGAAGCTCAGATCACCCATGGGCTCCCGGTTCAGAATGCTGGAGCGCCTTCCGTTCAAACGGACACCTCTGATCGATCAGAATGCGCTCCATGCATGGAGATGGGAAGCATGAGCCGATCCTGAGTAATCGGAACACGCTACACCGCCTCAGGGCGCTGGTGAGGACGATCACTTTCTCGCTGGTCGATCATCCCTGGCGCGCCGTTGACAGGCGCATGACTGCGGAGGCCGGGGGCGCGTGGACGTGAAAGCGCCTGCGACAGTCGCAGCGAGCCTGTGATCCAGCGCGAAACTGGAGGCTCATCCCTCATGCCGCTGCCACAGCGGCCACAGCGGCCGGAGCAGCCATGCGACGCTGGTGATAGCGTCGTAACCGCGACCCTGAAAGTCCCGGCTGCTGACGCCAGGCGCTCACGCGTATGGGCTTTGGGCCGAGGCATGGTGGCTGGCAGGGAGCGGAAGTGCGATGGCCTGACGTTCGTCCCACAACTGCCGGACGGGCATGGCGACAGGTCAGGCGAGCCACCCGAGGCGACCAGTTGATGCTGCGTGGATCGTAGCTCGCAATGTCAGCAGTCGCGCCGTGGTGAGCAGAGCCAGCTGCGGACCAGCCTGGCGCAGCGCCACAGCATATTCACCAGGCGTCTCGGGCGGGTCGCTGCAAGCCGCGCTGCAACGCCCGGCCGCGCCAGCGCATCTGATATTTCCCAGCGGCGCCGCAAGAAAGTCACGCTACCAGGAGGAATCGCTGGCAGGAAGGCTTGCAGGCAAGAAGTCATGCAGGCAAGAGGACGTAAGATGCGCTGCCTGCCGCTGCAGGTGCGCAGGGGGCATCGTGCTTCAGAAAAGCGCCTGAACGAGCGACGCCTGGATGGGCGGGGTTCAATACAGTCCGTGGTGCTCGCCTGATATAGTGATGATCAGTCCAGCCGCCGTAATGAATATCAAGATCAGGCCGGCGGTGATTGCTGGTATGCCAATGTCCATTTGAACTTTCCTTGCACAAGGGGAGTCCTATGCGGGCCTTGGTCAATAATCTATGCCATGGATATGGGGACGTCGCTTCTGCGGGGGGCGTCGACGTAGGGTCGTTGGCGGCTTCTCTGGCCCGCCGGGCGCACACGTGGCTGCCCGGCTTGTCGTTGTGCGTCAGTCTGACAGCAATTGTATGGTTCGCAGCAGCGCAACGCCCATCACATCGTTCAGCCTGCCGCAGCCATCTGCAGCCATGCTGCGGAGATCATCATCCAGGAAGCAAACGTCTTCGTGCGTTACAGAATACAGTCATATCGTATCGCCATATGCGCATATTATCAGGATAATTGAAAAATGATAGGGTATTCATGCTTGCTATTATAAGCATAAATTATACGTGCACTGGTTGGCGCTGCCCCGGCGGGTCGGCGGCGGCGCTGGCTGGTTGAGCCGGAGCGCCGATTGGCGACCCAGTGGCGGCGCGGACTTTTGGCGGCAGACAACCAGGCCGCAGGCGGTCGTGCCATCGTCTCACTGCGATGGCCGCCGTCGTCCTACGATGTTCCGGCCCGTTTGACCGGGCCGAAACGGGAGCCGTCACCCTGGCGGCCGCGCGTAAGGTCTCGCTCAGAAGCCGCGCAGCGAGGCCCATTCATCGAAGGGCGCGCGCGGCGCGTGCAGGCTGTTGATCGCCGCCGTCTCATCCCGGTGGCCAAGCGCGATGGCGCAGAACAGCATCTGCTCTTCCGGCACATTGAAGAAGCGCTCGACCTTCTGCGCGTACATCGCCCAATATTCCTGGGCGCAGGTGTCGAGGCCACGCTCCACCGCCAGCAGCATCAGCGTCTGCAGATACATGCCGAGGTCGGACCACTGCGGCGAGCCCATGCGACGGTCGACGAAGCAGAAAATGCCGACAGGCGCGCCGAACAGCTGGGCGTTGCGGGCGAGCTGGGTCAGGCGACCCGCCTTGTCCTCGCGCGGAATGCCGAGCGTGCTGTACATCATCTCGCCGATCTGGAAGCGGCGGGTGCGGTGGGGCTCCCACAGATTGTCGGGATAGATCTGATAGCCTGGGGCGGCGTCCGGGCCTTCCTTGCTGACGATGTCGAGCAGTTCAGCCAGCGGCGCGCCGGTGAGGGCGTGAATATTCCACGGCTGCACATTGCCGCCGCTCGGCGACCGCGCCGCGTCCTCAATCAGGCCGCGCACCACATCGGCGGGCACCGGATCCGGACGGAAAGCCCGGACAGACATGCGGCGCTTGACCGCTTCAGAAACCTGCATGAGTTCGATCCCTGGTAAACTGTTTCATCCCCCGCTGGCCATGATCCACCGTTATGGCGCCGCGCCACGACCGCGCCAGGCGGCGTCATGACACGGTGCGGGCGGAGCGCCAGCGTGCGTGGGCGTATATCGCCGGCCTGCGGCCCCGAACTCAAGCGGCAACACGCCGCCAGCCGCATTTTGTGCAAGCCTGTTTCCATACTGCCGCGGAACAGCGCTGGCCTTTCCGGGCTTCTCCACGCTGAGGCGCGTGGCTTGCCCGGAACCCGGGAGCGCGCGCGACAGCTGGCGTGGCGCATCGACCCGATGACGCGTGGGTCAGCAGGGGAGGACGTCATGTGGGAGCAATGGCTCGGTGATCTTGATGTGGCGGCGCGGCTGCTGTGCGGCATGGCGGCGGGCATTGTGGTGGGCTGGGAGCGCACGCTGAAGCAGAGCGCCGCCGGCATTCGCACCTTCGGCCTCGTCGGGCTGGGGACGGCCACCGCCGCCGCCATGTTCTCCGCTACCCATGAAGCGGATGAAGCCAGTCGCGTCATCCAGGGCGTGCTGACAGGCGTCGGCTTTCTCGGCGCCGGGGTGATTACGGTGGTCAACCGCAAGGCCGAGCAGGAGCCGGCGCCTGCGGTTTCCGGTCCCAGCAGCGCAGCAGGTGGGTCAAATGGGGATGCGGACCGCAGGGAGGATGAGACGCCGGATGGCGCAAATAGCAAGCCAGAAGCCCGCCAGAAGCCCGCCCCTTCCGCCGGGCCATCGGGGCTCACCACCGCGGCGGCCGTATGGGTGACGGCGGCGCTTGGCTGCACCGCCGGTCTTGGCGATCTGCACCTGGTGGCGATCGGCGTCGGCCTCGCTTTGGTGCTGCTGCTGATTGACCATTCGGTGGAGAGGCTGGCCGGTCGGCGCGCGTCTGCGCCCTGACGCCAGAACCCGATGCGCATAGCTCATCAGGTTTGGGTCAAGCCCGTGCAGCGACTGAGCATGTCAGGTCGCGGAGGCATCAGCCGCCGCGGCCTGCCATCCTGTGTCAGCCCTTCAGCTTCTGCAGCGCCTGGGCGCAGCCCACGGTCATGTCCTTGCTGTGGCTCTTGAGGCACTTCAGCAGCTTGCCGCCGCCGGGCTCAATGCCCTTGCACAGCCGGTCAATGTCGGCCTTGCAATATTTGGCCAGATCGCCCTGGCTGGCGAGCGCCGGGGCTGCGGCGAACAGGGTGGCCAGGGTAAGGGCGACGGCAGTGGACCTGAGCATGACATCCTCCATGGCCAGGCGCAGGGCTGCGCCCCATGCCTGGCCGGCAAGAGACTGATCCGGCCACAGGCCGGTCAATCCCGCGATTGCTGTTGTGGGCGCGATCTGGCGTGGCGGCTTATCCGCCGGCAGCGCGGCGCCCTGTTCGCTAGCCTAGCCATTTGCGCAACGGCATATCACCCATATTCATGGCAGTTACGCTTGCCTGTTGCGCCTCGCGGATAGGTCTGTCGTCCGTTCCTGACGGTGATGTCTGGCAGGCCTTCACGCCCGGTCGTGTGGCCAGGCGCGCCGGCTAACGGCGCGCCTCATCCGATCACTGCGCCGCTTTGCCCTGGTCGGTCATGCCCATGGCGGCGAGGATTTCGGGGCTGATGTTGTCCGCCCCCTTCTCAGCGATGTGCTGGGCCACGCGCGCCCCCACCGCCATCACCTGCTGCCCGAGGAAGGCGGCGTGGTTGTCGCGCGCCCATTGCATGGAGGCCTCGCGGTTGACGTTGAGGTGCTGGAACTTGGGCGCGACGTAGCGGGCGAACAGCTCATAGGACTTCTTGGTGTTGTCCCAATTGGCCCAATTGTGCGCCAGATGCAGATAGGCGCCGAAGCCGCCAGATTGCTGCGCCAGCCGCTCGATCTGGGCGATGGCGTCATCTGGCGTGCCAATGACGGCGAGGCCGGTGTTGATCATGGCGTCGACCGGATCAATGCCCTGCTCGGCGGAGATCGGCAGCGCCGCCACCTCGCGGAAATAGAACAGCCATTTCTCCAGCCCGAAGCGCACATTCTCGCGCGCCTGTTCCCGGGTTTCGGCGATATGCATCGGACCAACGAGGCGCCAGCCGGCGCGGTCCATGGCGGTTCCGTTCTCCGCCGCCACCTGTTCAGCGATCGACCAGTTGGAGGCGAGGGCGTTGAAGCCGCCGGCGTTGGTGGCGCCCAGCGACAGGATCGAGGCGCCGTGGCGGCCCGCGGCGCGGGCGCCGGTCGGCGACACCTGGCTGGCCACCGCGATCTCCACTGACGGCCGCGAATAGGGCGTCATTTGCAGGCGCGCCTCCTGCAATGTGAACCAGTCGGCGCTGGCGCTCACCGTCTCGCCGCGCAGCAAGGGAACCAGCACGTCGAGCGCCTGGTCCATCATGTCGCGCTGCTTCGCCACCTCAATGCCCATCATGTAAGCGTCGGAGGGCAGGGCACCGGGGCCGACGCCAAACATCACGCGGCCACGGGTGATGTGGTCGAGCTGATTGATGCGGTCCGCCAGCATCAGCGGATGGTGATAGCTCAGCGAGGAGACGCCGGTGCCGAGCCGGATATGTCTGGTGCGCTCGGCCAGGGTGGCGATGAACAGCTCGGGGCTGGCGATCAGTTCATAGCCGGCTGAATGATGCTCGCCGATCCACGCCTCTTCATAGCCGAGGCGGTCGAGCCATTGCACCAGTTCGATGTCGCGCTCGAGGCAAAGCGTGGGGTTTTCATCCGGCGGATGAAAGGGCGCGATGAATGCGCCAAAGCGCATGCGGGCTGGCAGCGTCATGGGTTTTCCTCCTGTTCGGCGCTTTGCGCCATGGGCGTTCGCCCTGTTGTGCCGCTGCCCACGATGGCCTCTGGGCGTTGTGGGCAGCAGAAGTGCGGTTGTGGGCCATGGAGACGTCGCGCTGGGCGCCGACGATCAGGCCTGCGTCGCCGGCTGCTCAAGCATATGGCCCAGCAGGCGATTGAAATTGGGCTGGCCGGTCGCCGCCGTCAGGCCGCCATCCACCACCAGCGCCGCGCCAGTGATGTATGTGGCCATGGACGAGGCGAGGAACACGATGGCGTCGGCGATCTCATCGGGCTGGGCGGGACGCCCCAGCGGCGTCACCTGCTCATAGACGCTCATCACCTCCGGATTGCCCCACAGGGCGGCGGCGAGCGTGGTCGCGACCAGCCCCGGGCAGACGCAATTGGCGCGCACTCCCTGCGGGCCATGATCGAGCGCCAGCGTGCGGGTGTAATTGATCACCGCCGCCTTGGCCGCGTTATAGGCGCCAAAACCATGGTCGCCGCGCAGGCCTGAAATGGAGGCGGTGTTGACGATGCAGCCCCGGCTGGCGACCAGATGCGGCAACGCCGCCCGCACCGCGTAGAACACCGCGTCCATATTGATGGCGAATACCTCGCGCCAGGCGTCTGGCGTCACCTGGTCGGCGCGCCCGAACGATCCTTTGCCGGCATTATTGACGAGGATGTCGATGCGGCCGAAGCGACCGGCGGCGTTGTCGATCGCCGCCGCCAGGGCGTCGCGGTCGCTGACGTCGCAGCTGGCGGTGACGAGGTCGTCCGCCGGCAGCGCCAGCGCCGTCGCATGGGCGGCGAGCGCCGCGGCGTCAAGATCAATCAGGCACAGGCGCGCGCCCGCGGCAGCAAATCTGGACGCGGTGGCCGCGCCAATGCCTGAGGCCGCGCCAGTGATGACGGCGACCTTTCCTTCAAAGTTCAGCACGTTTTCCTCCCGCCCCGACGCTGTCACAGATTGCGCGCGTCTTTAAGCTACAGAAAAGCTAGATGGGCGGTTTTTAATAGTCAATGTTGATTAATTCGAACGTGATCATTGTCAATGACTTGTGGTCGCAGCGGGGCTGCGGCTAAACTGGCGCCCAAACGACATAAGTGAAGCCTGGGATAACGCCAGGCGCACAGAGGGTAGACCCAGGGGAAACGACATGTTTGAGAGGGGACTCGATCTCCAGGCGCGTCTGAACGGCGCCAGCGCCCGCACGCTCACCGGTCGATCGTTGACCGGGCGTGGCCGCAACACCCGCCTGCGCCTGTTGCAGGGCGTGGTCGATTGCCTGAACTCTGTCGGTTACGCCGCGACAACCACCCAGGCCGTTTCGGAAATCGCCAGCGTCAGCCGCGGCTCACTGCTGCACCAGTTTCCGACCCGCGTGCACATGATGGCCGCCGCCGCCGATCACGCCATGGCGCAGTCGATTGTGGATTGCCGCGAACGCTTCGACCAGTTTGACTCGCCGGTGGAGCGCTTGCGCCAGTTCTGCAACGTCATCGAGGCGACGCAGCGTGAGCCCGCCGCGCTGGCGCTGAACGAAATTTTACTGGCCGCCCGCTGGGAAGATGGCCTCGCCGATCACCTCAAGGCGGTGTCGGAAAATGTTGAGCGGGTGATGGACGCCGACGTGCAGCGCATGGCGCTGGAGGCGGGCATCGCCAATCCCGACCAGTTGCGGATTCGCACCCGGGCGATCATCGCCGCGATGCGCGGCTTCGCCATCGAACTCATGTTCAACGCCGACCGCGCCGTCATCCATGAGGCGCTGGCCATGACCCGCGCCGATTATGAGCGCTTCCTCAACGCAATGCTGCCGCCGCTGCCGGCCTGAGCCGCCAGCCGCTGCGACGCCCCGGTTCCGGCGTACCGCCAAGAGAAAACCCCGCGACGCCTGATGTCGCGGGGTTTTCTGGTTATGCCCATGTGGCGCCTGGGCATGTCAGGATGCGGATGCGTCAGCATCTTCGCATCCTGGTATGATGCGTGCGACGTGCTTGCCCGCGCCACACGCCTCATCCGGATAGTCTAATCCAGGCATGGCAGGGACGACTGCCCGCCCCTGGCGCCGCGCCTGCCGCCCCTCCCCCCGGAGGACGCAGGTCACGCGTTTGGGCCAAATATCGCCTGTTGCGCGCGGCGGCGCCGTGGCTATGCCGCCACCTGGCTCTCTCAGAACTGATACTTGAGCGACGCCTTGATGGTGCGGCCAGGTTCCGAATAATAGTTGCGGGCCTGAGCAAGCACGCCGGTGGGCACGGACACGGCGTCGAAGTAACGGCGGTCGAAGATGTTGTAGACGCCGACCTGCAGCTCAAGATCCTTGACCGGGCGCCACCAGACGCTGGCGTTGAAGATGGCGTAGCCAGGCGCCTGGAAGCCAGCGTTCGTGCCGGTGAGCGCGGCGACGTCATTGCGGGCGGCGGCAAATTTGGCCGAACCCTCGGCGCCCCAGACCTCGGTATTGTAGGCGAGGGCGACAATGGCCTGCAGCGGCGGGATCGAGTTCAGGAAGGTGTCGGTGTCCTTGTTGACGCCGCGCATCCACGAGAACGAGCCACGCGCCGTCCAGTACTGGGCGAAGTTCCAGTAGGCGTTGGCTTCCACGCCCTGGATCTGGGCCTTGGCGACGTTCTCGTAGCTGGTGACGCCGCCCTGCGGATACAGCCGGCTCGGGGCTTCGATCTGCCGCTGCTCGATGAAGTTGCGGTAGTTGGTGTTGAAATAGGTGACGCCGCCGCCAAAGGTCTTGTCGCCAAACTTCACGCCGACATCGACGCCATTGCTGGTCTCGGCGCGCAGGTCCGGGTTGCCGGTGCGCAGATAGGTGCCGACAGCGCCGAACTTACCGTAGAGTTCACCTGGGGTCGGCGCACGGAAGCCCTTGGACCACTGGGCGAACAGGGTGACGTTCTTCACCACTGGCGCGTCGCGCAGCACATCATATTCGACGCGAATGCGCGGCGACCAGGCGTTGTCCAACGATGACTTCGGCAGGCCGGTGTAGGACGAGCTGATGCTGTAGCTCGGGGTGTCCTGCGGCTTCTCCTCATACCAGTCGAAGCGCACGCCTGGCGTGATGCGCAGGCGATTGTCGAAGGCGCCGATCTCGTCCTGGATGTACAGGCCGACCATGCGACCCTCGATGCGCGGCATGTCCGACTGGTTGGAGTGCAGATTGTTACAGGCGCTGAAGGCGCCGGTATATGGCTTGCGGCAATTGTCGACGCCGGCCGAATACTGCTTCAGCTCGGTGGCGCGCAATTCCGTGCCGGCCAGCAGCTTATGGGTTACGGCGCCGGTCTGGAATGACTTCATCACATGGCCGTTGAAACCCCAGGCGGTCTCGTCAATCTCATTGTCGCGGCCATAGGGACCGGCGACCGAGGTGAAGCGGCGGGCGAACAGCAGCGCGTTGCGGGTGGTCTGCTGCCAATACAGATTGGCGCTGGCCTCATCAAGGAAGCCGCCTGGCTGCTTGTAATCATAGGTCAGCGACACGCGCCTGCGTTCGACATCATCACCCGTGGTGTGATTGCCCGGGCGATAATTGCCGGTCAGCGACACGGCGTTGGTCAGGGTGCGGAAGCGGTCTTCGCGGCGGAAGTATTCGCCGGTGACGCCGAAACGGTGCACCTCATTTACATAGTGATGGATCTTGCCGAGGAAGCCGACCTGGGTGAAGCGGGCCGGGTTCGGTTCCGTGCGCCTGGCGCCAATGGTCGGATCATCGCCCATGTTCTGGGTCTGGCGGCCGTCGCGCAGCGAACCCTGCAGCAACACATAGGTGTCGCCGGCGCGGGCGGCGGCGGCGCCGCTGCCAAACCAGACGTAATCGGTACTGTCATAGCCGCCCTTGGCAAGGAAGCCGAAGTTCCTGTCGTTGCGGATCAGGTCCTTGGGGTCGAGCGTGCGCACGGCGAGGGCGCCGCCCAGCGAGCCCGAACCCAAAGTGGCGCCGCCGCTATTGCCGCGCAGCAGGTCGAGATTGTTGAGAGCGTTGAAGTCAAACGCCGCCGTCGAGCCGCGATCGATGCGGCTGTCGGTGATATAGCTCTGGCGGATGCCGTCGACCGTGGTCAGCACGCGCGCGCCTTCGAGGCCACGGATATTGATGCTGCCATTGTTGCGGTTGAAGCCGATGCCAGCCTCAAGGCGATTGCCGATGCCGGCGATCGAGTCCACCTGGGCCTGATCCAGCTCCTGGCGGGTGATGGTGGTGGTGGTGGGGCCTGCGGTCAGCACGTCAGTGACCGGCGCGCCCTGCACGGCGATCGTGTCGAGCGACACCTGCTCGCCCTGGGACGGGACCCCAACGCTCTGGGCCGGCTGCGCCGGACGCTGGGCAGGGGCCTGGGTCGGGGGCTGGGCCGTCTGCGCCATGGCCGGGACGGCGGCCGCCACAAGGGTTCCAATAGCCACGCCATAGCGCAGCCAGGTCAGATGACGAGGCATGTGTGGGGTCCACAACTGGAAAATGTCCGGCCGCGCAGGCAGTATGGACATGTTTAGAATGATTGAAAGCTGGCTGACGCCACGTTTTGTGCATTTGGACTTAGGCAAGTCACATTTCAGAGTCAATTGTGTTTGAACTGATTGATATAACTATTAATTTATACTAATTTCAAACTACAGACATTGGATGAATTCCAGTGTAGCCAGGGCGTTGGGTCTGCAACACAATCCAATGATGTCGAGAGTCATTCCAGAAAAAGCGCCAGGGCGGACGGCTTGCGTCAGGGTTGGGCACAGGTCCTTGCAGCGCCAGCCAAGGGCCCCATGCTGCTCCTGTCGCCGCTCACGCTGCCGCCGGTTCGCCAGAATTTAATGTCCACAGGGCAGGGCGCTGATTCCCTGGCGCGCGCGGCGTGAACAGCG
Source organism: Camelimonas sp. FR25 (assembly GCF_059740505.1). Lineage (NCBI taxonomy): Bacteria > Pseudomonadati > Pseudomonadota > Alphaproteobacteria > Hyphomicrobiales > Chelatococcaceae > Camelimonas > Camelimonas sp. FR25. Next base: position 71,273 of record NZ_JCAWFG010000070.1, read on the forward strand.
TCCTGTCGAGCTTGACTTGCCATTGCCCCGCCACGCATTATCCAGCTGGATAAACTAGACTGGTCTGCAGGCCAGAGCTGGTCTGGCGTCGCCATGTCCTGATGGCGCATGCTGCGCCGTCCTGGCGGCAAGCCCCCACAGAGGGGCGTCGGGCACAGGGTGTCGGCAAAGTGGCCGGATAAAGGGCCAGATAAAGGGCGTCATATAAGGCGCGCCAGACAAGAGCGTAAAAAACAGCGCCAGACATCGGCGCCAGAACATGGGCGGAGACGGACAGATGGGCTGGATCAAGAGCGGCGATCGCACGCTTGGCGGCGATGAGTTCATGGCGCGCGCCCTGCGCGCCGCCGGGGCGCTGGAGCAATTGGGCGTGCGCAAGGGCGACGGCGTGGCGCTGTATCTGCGCAACGACCTCGCCTATTTCGAGGCGGTGTTCGGCGTCGGCATGCTCGGCGCCTATTCGATCCCGGTGAACTGGCACTATACGCCGGACGAGGCGGCCTATCTGCTCACCGACAGCGCCGTGAATGTGCTGCTGATCCACGCCGATCTGCTCGGCCCCATCGCCAGCGTCATCCCGGCCGGGGTCAAGGTGGTGGTGGTGGAGACGCCGCCGGAGATCAGCGCCGCCTATGGCCTCACGCCGCCACCGCCGCCGGCTGGCGCGCTGGTCTGGCGCGCGTTGCTCGACGCCTCCACGCCGTTGGCCCGCGAGCCGGAAGTCGCGCCCAGCTCGATCATCTACACCTCGGGCACCACGGGGCGGCCCAAGGGCGTGCGCCGTCCGCAGCCCGACGCGGATCAGGTCGCGGCCACCACCGCCATGCTCGGCTGGTCTTATGGCTACACCGATCACCTGCAGGGCCGTCGGCCGATGGACGCCATCACCACGGCGGTCATCGGTCCGGTGTATCACGCCGCTCCCAACGCCCATTCGGCCTTTTCGATCCGCATGGGCGCCAATGTCGTCGTCACGCCGCGCTTCGATCCGGAGGGCCTGCTGCAGCTGATCGAGCAGGAGCGCATCACCCACCTCAACATGGTGCCGATCATGTTGAAGCGGCTGCTGCAGCTGCCCGATGAGGTGAAGCGCAAATATGACCTGTCATCCCTGGAATATGTCACCCACGCCGCCGCGCCATGCCCGCCGGAGGTCAAGCGCGCCATGATTGAGTGGTGGGGCCCGATCATCAACGAGTATTACGGCTCGACCGAGATGGGCAACGTCACCAATCTGTCGTCAGAGGAATGGCTGAAACACCCCGGCTCCGTGGGCCGGGTGATGCCTGGCGTCAATGTCCGGGTGATCGACGAGCACGGGAACGACCTGCCGCCCGGCGGCGTCGGCGAAGTGATCGGCGGGCCAGTGGGCGGTTCGCATTTCACCTATCAGAACGCGCCGGAGAAGCGCGCCGCCATGGACCGCTTTGGCCTCGTGTCGCCTGGCGACATTGGTTATTTCGACGCCGACGGCTTCCTGTATCTGTGCGACCGCAAGAACGACATGATCATCTCTGGCGGCGCCAATATCTATCCGGCGGAGATCGAGGCCGAATTGCTGAAGCTGCCTGGCGTGACCGACGCGGCGGTGTTCGGCGTGCCTGATGAAGAATTCGGCGAGAGCGTCATGGCGGTGGTGCAGCCGACGCCGGGCCATGACGTCAGCGCCGACAGCCTGCGCGCCGCCCTGCGCCAGACCCTGACGGGTTACAAGGTGCCGAAGCGCATCGACTTCGCCGACAGCCTGCCGCGCGAGGATTCGGGCAAGATCTTCAAGCGCAAGCTGCGTGAGCCCTTCTGGGCCGGACACGAGCGGGCGATCTGACCACGCCACACGCAGCGCGCGACCGCCCCCGGGCTATGGCCCTGGGGGCGACGCTTGCGGCCGCCATAACGCCATCAGGGGGAGACGCCCGTGCACTTTGAGCATTCACAAAAGACCAAGGAACTGATCGCCAGGGTGGAAGCGTTCATGGACGCCCACATCTATCCGAATGAGGAGGCGTTTTATGCGTGGAACGGTGATCCGGCCAATCTGTGGAAAGAGTTCCCCGGTCTTGAAGATCTCAAGGCGAAGGCGAAGGCGGAAGGCCTGTGGAACCTGTTCCTGCCGCATGAATATGGTCATTTCAGCCCTGGCCTGACCAATCTGGAATATGCGCCGCTGGCCGAGATCATGGGCCGCGTGCCGTGGTCGTCGCAGGTGTTCAACTGCTCGGCGCCAGACACTGGCAATATGGAAGTGCTGGCCAAATTCGGCACGCCCGCGCAGCAGGAACGCTGGCTCCAGCCGCTGCTCGACGGCAAGATCCGCTCGGCCTATGTGATGACCGAGCCGCAGGTCGCCTCGTCCGACGCCACCAATCTGGAGCTGTCGATCACCCGCGACGGTGATGAGTACGTGCTCAATGGCCGTAAATGGTGGATCTCCGGCGCCTATCATCCGCGCTGCGAGCTGTTCATCGTCATGGGCAAGACCGACTTCAACGCCCCGCGTCACGCCCAGCATTCGCAGATCATCGTGCCGCCCAAAACCTCGGGCATCACCATCGTGCGTCACACCACGGTGTTTGGCTCGTGGAACTCGCCGGGCGGCGAGGCCGAGCTGCGCTTCGACAATGTGCGCGTGCCGGCTGAAAACCTGATCCTAGGCGAAGGGCGCGGCTTTGAAATCGCCCAGGGCCGGCTTGGCCCCGGCCGCATCCACCATTGCATGCGCTCCATCGGTCAGGCGCAGCGCGGGCTTGAGATCATGGCGAAGCGTGTCGACAGTCGCGTCGCTTTCGGCAAGAAGCTGTCAGACCAGAGCGCCATCCGCCAGGATGTGGCCAAGTCTTACTGCGAGATCGAGATGGCGCGGCTGCTGACGCTGAAAGCCGCCGACGCCATGGACCGCTACGGCAACAAGGTGGCGAAGGATCTGATCGCCGCCATCAAAATCGTCGCGCCGCAAATGGCCCAGACCGTGCTCGACCGCGCTATCCAGGCCCATGGCGGTATGGGCGTGAGCGGCGACACGCCGCTGGCCCGCTTCTTCACGCTCAACCGTTATCTGCGCATCGCCGACGGCCCGGACGCCGTGCACATGTCGCAGCTCGGCAAGCTGAAGATCGCTGAATACAACAACCGGTAAAAGACCAATGCGGGCCGGTGCGCCGGTCCGCGTCGCAATGCAGGGGAAATGCGCCAATGAGCCAGGATTATATCAAGCTGAGCCGCTCGGTGCGCGGCCGCGTCGTCATCGTCACCGGGGCCGCCAGCGGCATGGGCGCCGCCACAGCCCGCGTCTTTGCTGATGAAGGCGCGCGCGTGGCGCTCACCGACATCCGCGGTGATGATGTGGAAGCTGTCGTCGCTGGCATTCGCGCCAATGGCGGCGACGCAAAGGCCTATACGCTCGATATGGCCGACGCCGAGGCCATCCGTACGGTGGTGGACCAGGTGGCGGCCGACTTCGGCCAGCTCGACGCCATTGTCGGCAATGCCGGCATCTCGGTGTATGAGCCGATTGATTCCGACAATTATGACGCCCGCTGGGCCCAGGGCATCGCCATTCTGCTCACGGCGCAGCAGCGCCTGGTGCGGGCCTCGCTGCCGCATCTACGCAAGTCGGACGCGGCCCGCATCGTGCTGATCGCCTCGACCGAAGCGTTGGGCGCATCGGCCGGGCACAGCGCCTATTCCGCCGCCAAGGCCGGCGTCGCCGGGCTGACCCGCTCGCTGGCCGTGGAGCTGGGCCGCGAGGCCATCACCGTCAATTGCATCTGCCCTGGCCCGATCGAGACTGGCATGACCGCCGACATTCCGGACGCCGACAAGCAGAAATACGCCCGCATCCGCACCGCCATGCGCCGCTATGGCAAGCCGGAAGAAGTGGCGCACATGACGCTGAGCCTGTGCCTGCCAGCCGCCTCATTCCTCACCGGCACCGTCACCCCGGTGGACGGCGGCCTGATGGCGCGCAACGCCTGACGCCACAGCATGGCGCGCGTCACCGGACCCTGCTCCGGCATGCGCGGCGCCTGATACCAGAACCCGATGAGCTTCACTCATCGGGTTCTGGCTAAGCCCGAGCGGCGCCTGAGCATTTAAGGATGCGGATGCGTCAGCATCTTCGCATCCTGGTATGAGCCCTTGAGGTCGCGGGCGCGTCAGCGTCCCCGTGGCTTCAAGGGAGTGACATCCATCCGCCATGCGCCGGAGGCCGGAAAGAGCCCGGTGCGCTTGGCGGCGCAATAACGACAAGGTCTTCCGGAGGAAACATGACCCTGACACGCCTCACCCGCCGCACCATGATGGCGGCGCTCGCCGCAGCCGCCCTTGGCGCAACCAGCCTTGCCGGCGCCAATTTCGCCGCGGCGGCGGAGAAAAAATATGATCCCGGCGCATCTGATACCGAGATCAAGATCGGCAATACGTATCCCTACAGCGGACCCGCTTCGTCGTTCGGCGTGCTTGGCCAGACCAGCTCCGCTTATTTCCGCATGGTCAATGATCAGGGCGGCATCAATGGCCGCAAGGTCAATCTGATCAGCTATGACGACGGTTACAGCCCGCCCAAGGCGGTGGAACAGACCCGCAAGCTGGTGGAGCAGGACGAAGTCCTCGCCATCTTCAACACCTTCGGCAGCCCGGCCAATGCCGCCATCCAGCGCTATCTGAACGGCAAGAAGATTCCGCAGCTGTTCGTGGCGACCGGCGCCTCGCGCTTCAATGATCCCAAGACCTATCCGTGGACCATGGGCTTCCAGCCCAATACCCGCGATGAGGCTGCGGTCTATGTTGCCTACATCCGCAAGGAAAAGCCGGACGCCAAGATCGGAATTCTTTATCAGAATGACGATTTCGGCAAGGATTACCTGGAAGGCGTCAAGGCGGCGTTCGGTCCGGATTACAAGAAATTTGTCATCGCTGAAATTCCGTACGATGTCTCCGAGCCGACCGTCGATTCCCAGGTGCTGAAGCTGATGTCGACTGGCGCCGACACGCTGTTCAGCTTCTCGACGCCGAAGTTTGCGGCGCAGACCATCCGCAAGATGGGTTCGCTCAACTGGAAGCCGCTGCATGTGGTGGCGACCGCCAGCGCCTCGGCCTCCATGGTGATGAAGCCGGCTGGTCTGGAAAACTCCCAGGGCATCATCACCTCATCCTACATGATGAACCCCGACGACGCCGCCTGGAAAGACAGTGACGACATCAAGGCCTGGCGCGCCTTCATGGAGAAATACATGCCCGGCGCAGACATGAGCAATACTGGCCATGTCTATGGCTATATGGTCGCCCAGGCCATGCAGAAGGTGCTGGAGATGGCGGGAGACAATCTGACGCGTGAGAACATCATGCGCCAGGCCCAGAGCCTCAAGGACGTCCGGGTCAAGGGCTTCATGCCCGGCATCGTCATGAACACCTCGGCCACCGATCACGCCCCGATCAAGAAGATGCAGATCCTGCGCTTCAAGGGCGCCAATTGGGAAGGCGTTGGCGAGGTGATCGGCCCGAACTGAGCCGACGTCGCCACGCATTGACGCCATCAGCGGCGCCGGAGACCTGGACAGGGTCGCCGGCGCCGTCGTCGTTCTGACCTGGCCGTGACGATGCCGCAGCTTCCGCGCGCTGGCAGGCTCAGGCGCCGCCCGGGTTCTGGCGTCAGGCTTCGCCCGCTACGCTGGCGTCGAGCAGGCCGCTGACCATCTGGCGCAGGATGCCCTTGAGCATGGCGCGATGCGCCTCATCGAGCTGCGGCCATTTCATGATTGGCAGCGAGATCATCGCCTGGCTGCTGAAGGCGGTGAGCGAGGAGATCAGCATCATCGCCGCCGCCTTGTCCTCGGGGCGCGCCCCGGCGTGGCCGGCGGAAATCGCCAGAAGATCAGCCACCAGCAGCGAGCCTGGTTTCCACAATTCCTTGAGCAGAAAATCATAGGCCGGCCCGGGCTCGCTCAGCTCGCGCATGATGAAGCCGGTGTGCAGTCGCTCTTCTTCTTCGGAGCCCAGCGTATCGACAAGGCCGTCGAGCACGCGGTCCAGCAGCTCGCGCGCCTTGTCCGGCGGCAGCGTGCCGCGACTGGCGGATGTCCAGGCGTCGGTGGCCAGCTCCAGCATGTGCTGGCGATAGCGCCCGAGCACCTCGCCGGCGCACGCCTGATACAGCCCCTGCTTGTTGCCGAAGTGATAGGCGATCACCGGCAGGGTGCAGCCGGCGGCGCTGGCGATCATCCGCGTGGTGGCGCCGCCATAACCCTTGCTGGCGAAACAGCGCATGCCCGCCGCCAGAATCCGCATACGCGTGGACTCGGCGTTCAGGGCCTCCGGGGCCTGCCCGGCAGGCGCATGGCCCGCACGGGCGTCAGCTGCGGAAGCGGGGGCCGGGTCTGGGCTGTCAGCGTTGCGCGTCATTTAATATGTTATTTCGCCCGTTGAGTTGCTGCGCGGATGCATCTAGCATAGCCCTATCAGATGATAGGCCAAGTGTGATTGATGGACACACAAGCACGGGGCGCGCAAAAGGCAAGGCCCATCAATGCAGATTTTACCCAGCCAGCGGGCGCGCCTTCGCTGGTGCGGCCCGATTCCGTGCAATGGCGGGTGTTCCGTAACCCGATCGCGCTCGGGGTTGGCGGCGTCTGCGCGGTGCTGCTGGAATTCGCCGACGCCCGCATCCGCAGCGGCGTCTGGGACCACAGCGTCTACAAATATGATCCGATCGGCCGGTCCAGGCGCACCGGCACGGCGGCGCTGGTCGGAGTGTTCGGGGCCGAGCAGCAGGCCCGGGCGCTGATCGCCGGCGTCACCCGCATGCACGCCAGGGTGCAGGGCGAAACACCCTCGGGCGAACACTACACGGCGCTCGATCCGCATCTGCTCGACTGGGTGCACGCCACGGCGGCCTATGGCTTTCTTAACGCCTATCACCGCTTCGTCCGGCCGCTGACGCCACAGGAGCAACGGTCGTTCTATCAGGATGGCGAGGTGGTGGCGCGCCTATATGGCGTGGTCAATGTGCTGCGGGAGCCGGCGGATTTTGACCGCATGCTGGCGGACTTGCTGCCGCGCTTCGAGCCGCATCCGATCGTGCTGGAGTTCCTCAACATCATCCGCTCCGGCGAGGCGGCGCCCTCGGTGCCAAAGATGCTGCACCGCGGCCTCGCCAACGCCGCCGTGTCGCTGCTGCCGCCCGTGGTGCGCGAGCGGCTGCAACTGGGGCCGGAGTGGGATCTGACGCTGGCGCAGCGGCTGGCGCTGTCCGCCGCAGGCCGGCTGATCGACGTGCGCCGCAGCCGCGCCTCGCCGGCGTGGCAGGCGGCGGAGCGCCAGGGGCTGCCAGGGGAGTTTTCGTGGCTGTCGCCGCAGCGCCAGGCGGCGATCCTCGCCCGTCGCGCCGGGGCGCAGACGGCGCCAGTCGCCTGACGCGCCCGGTTATACCAAAGTGCGGTGAGCACGACTCATCGCACTTTGGTCAAGCCCGTGCGGCGTCTGAGCAATCCAGGATGCGGATGCGTCAGCATCTTCGCATCCTGGTATGAGTGTCCGCGTTGCGGCGGACGCTGGCGCGAAGAATTGAGCATGCGCGCGCCAGGTTTGCGGGCATGCTCCGACAGATGTCCCTTGGCGAGGGCCGGGGCATGGCGGCGCAAGCACTTCGCTGGCGCCTGCAGGTGAAGGGAACTCTGCCCGTGGCGACGCCCGGGCGGAGAAGCGGCGCGACCCAAAGGGAGCGCGCGTTGTGGAGAGTGCGGAAGCGAGACGATTGCAAAACAAGGCCCAGAAGGGCCGCCCGCAAGGGGTTGGGAGGTTAAGCGTCATGAAGATGTTCGGAGCCGCGGTTGCGGCAGTTTCACTTATGCTCGCCGCCGGCGCGGCGCATGCAGAGAAAAAATACGATCAGGGCGCCAGCGACACCGAAATCAAGATCGGCAACACCGTGCCCTATAGCGGGCCGCTGTCGGCCCATGGCATCCAGGGCCGGGTCGAGGCAGCCTATTTCCGCATGCTCAACGAAGAGCAGGGCGGCATCAACGGCCGCAAGATCAATTTCATCTCGCTCGATGACGCCTTCTCGCCGCCCAAGACGGTTGAGCAGACCCGCAAGCTGGTCGAAGGCGACGGCGTGCTGGCCACCTTCGCCAGCGTCGGCACCGCGGCGCAGACCTCGGTTCATCGCTATCTCAACCAGAAGAAGATTCCGCAGCTGATGGTGTCGACCGGCGCCGCCAAGTTCAATCAGCCCAAGGCCTTCCCCTGGACCACGCCCAGCTCGATCAGCTATGTCGACGAGGCGACGATCTACGGCAAATATCTGGCGAAGGAGAAGCCGGACGCCAAGATTGTCGTGCTGTATCTGAACGACGACTTCGGCAAGGACTATTTGCACGGCTTCAAAAAAGGTCTTGGCGACAAGGCCGACAAGATGATCGTCAAGGAGCTCACCTATGAGCTCGCCGATCCGACCATCGACAGCCAGATTCTGGCCGCCAAGGATTCGGGCGCCGACGTGTTCTTCAATGTGACGTTGGGCAAGGCCACGTCGCAGTCGCTGAAGAAGATGGCCGAGATCGGCTGGAAGCCGATGCACTTCATCTGCAGCCCCTCGGCTGGCCGCGTCTATCTTAACGCCGCCGGACTGCAGAACGTCCAGGGGTTGATGACCGCCATCGGCATGAAGCAGATCACCAGCCCGAAGTGGGCCAATGATCCGGACGTGGTCGCCTACAAGGCGTTCATGGCCAAGTATCTGCCGAATGAAGACATCACCAATGAGATCGGCTTCACCATGTATATGCTGTCGCATGTCATGGCGCATGTGCTGCGCGAGGCTGGCGACAATCTCACCCGCGAAAACATCATGAAGATCGCCACCAATCTGAAGGATGTGAAGGTGCCTGGCCTGCGCCCTGGCGTGAAGTACAGCAACAATCCTGACAATTTCGCGCCGATCCGCGAATTGCAGCTGATGCGCTTCCAGGGCGACGATTGGGAGCCAGTCGGCGGCGTGATCAGCGCCCGCAACTGAGGCCTGACGCCAGGATGCGCAGAGGCTGACGCATCCGCATCCTGAAATGCTCAGGCCCTGCGAGGGTTTGACCAGAACCCGGCGCCTCATGCGCGTCGGGTCCTGGGTTGACGCCTGACATTGCAGCAGCGGACCGCCTGGCCCGCTGCTGCGCTTGCGGCTTTGCCGGACCACAGTCCGGCGCAGGCTAATGGGCGGCGCGCGCCTTGATGAGGCCAGTAGCGGCCATGCCGCCCGCACGCATATCACCGCTTGCGCCGCCAGAGCGTCGGCAGGGGACAGCAACAACGGCCCGCCATGGGGAGCGGGGCGTTTCCGGGGCCTGGGGGCGAAGCTTCCAGGTGGCCGTGTCGCGGTCAGACACAGGGACGGCCAGGGAACAAGAGGAACAAGATGCAGAACATCAAGCTCGACACGGGACTGAAGACGCTGGCCGACATTCCGCGCATCCATGCGCAGCGCCAGGGCGACCAGATCGCCACTGCCTTCGAGGGGCGGCTGACCACCCACGCCGAACGGGAGCGCCACGTCAACCAGATGGCCAACGCCATCATTGCGGCTGGTCTGCAGCCGGGCGATCGGGTGGCGCATGTCGGCAAGAACTCGGACCTGTATTTCGAGCTGGTGTTCGCCTGCATGAAGGCCGGCGTCATCCTCGTGCCGATTGTCTGGCGTCTGGCGCCGCCCGAGGTCGCCTATATCGTTCAGGATTCGGGCGCCAAACTGCTATTCGTCGGCCCTGAATTCATTGATCTGGCGAAGCAGGTGAAGGCGGATACGCCAGCCCTGCAGCAGGTCATCGCCATGGAAGGCGGCAATCCGGAGTGGCCCGATCTGGCGACGCTGCGCGACGCCCAGCCCGATAGCGATCCCGCGCGCGAATCCGCTTCGCACGAGCCATTTCTGCAGCTCTACACCTCGGGCACCACAGGCCGGCCCAAGGGCGCCATGCTGACCCACGACAATTTCCTCGTCATGCGCCAGCTTCAGGATGATGCTGAAGACGAGTGGATGCATTGGTATGAGGACGACATCGGCCTGATCGCCATGCCGAACGGCCATATTGGCGGCACCGGCTTCGGCATCTGGGTGCTGTATTATGGCGTCAAAGCGGTGATCACCCGCGAATTCGATCCGATGCAGGTGCTGGATCTGATCGAACATGAGGGCGTCAACAAGTTCTTCATGGTGCCGGCGGCGCTGCAATTCGTGGTGCGCCAGCCGCGCGCCCGCCAGATCGATTACAGCCGCCTGCGCACCATCTCTTACGGCGCCAGCCCGATCCCCCATGCGCTGCTGATGGAGTGCATGGAGGTGTTCAAATGCGGCTTCGTCCAGGCCTATGGCCTGACCGAGACCACGGGCACCGTCACCGTGCTGCCGCCGGAAGATCACACCATGGAGGAGACGCCGCGCATGCGCTCGGCCGGCAAGCCGCTGCCGGGGGTGGAGATCGCCATCCTTGATGATGAGGGCAAGCCGCTGCCGGTTGGTGAGATCGGCGAGATCGCCATCAAATCTCCGTCCAATATGGTGGGCTATTACAATCTGGCCGAGGCGACGGCGGCGGCGATGCCTGGCGGCGGCTGGTTCCGCTCCGGCGACGCCGGCTATATGGACGCCGACGGCTATCTTTATGTCCACGACCGCATGAAGGACATGATCATCTCCGGCGGTGAGAACATCTACCCGGCTGAGGTCGAGAACGCCATCTCCAGCCACCCGGCCGTGGGCGAGGCGGCGGTTATCGGCATCCCGTCGGAAAAATGGGGCGAGGAGGTCAAGGCGGTGGTGGCGCTGCGGCCAGGCCAGTCTGTCACCGAGGAAGAGCTGGTGGCCTTCGTGCGCACCCGCATCGCCGCGTTCAAGGCGCCGAAATCCATCGATTTCATCGACATGCTGCCGCGCAATGCGTCGGGCAAGATTTTGCGCCGCACGCTGCGCGAACCCTATTGGGCCGGTTACAGCCGACAGATCAACTGACGGCGCTAACCGGACCCGGGCGCCCCGGCATTGGCTGCCTCCATTGGGGGTGGATGCGGCCATCGCCGGGGCGTCGTCACGGACAAGCTGTGAATGTCGTTGTATGGCAATCGCTTGTCGCAACCGGCGGCGGGTGTTACGATTCCTGATCTTGAGCGATGTGGCGCCAAAGGCGGGAAGGCGAAGTATAAATGCGCGTGTTAACTGCCATTGCCGGTGTTTGTCTGGTCGCCCTGGCCGCCTGCTCGCCGTCCGACAACAAAAAAGAGATCAAGGCGGCGGTTACGCCTGCTTCCCCGCCCAATCTCTATGATGACAAGGGCAAGACCGTTGGTCTCGACCTTGAGCTGATGGAGGGCTATTGCAAGGCGCGTGGCTGCACCATCAAGCTGGTTCCCTACGACTGGCAGGGTATGCTCGGCGCCGTGGTCAGCGGCCAGGCCGATGTGGCGTTTTCCGGCATCTCCATCACTGACAAGCGTAAGGAAGTGATGGATTTCTCTGTCCCTTACATGGACAACAGCTGGAATCTCGTCAGCCTGAAAAGCCGTAACATCAAGCTCGACAAGCTGGACGATCTGAAAAAATACAGCATCGGCTATCCGCGCGGCATGGCCTACAGCGATTTCATCAAGAACGATCTTGAATCGAAGGGGCTGTACAAGCTCGACCAGGTCAAGCTGTATCCCTCTTATAATGAAGTGCTCGCCGATCTGCAGAACGGCAACCTGGATCTCGCTTTCCTCGATGGGACGGTCGCCTCGGTGTATCGCAAGACGCTGCCAATCCAGGACAGCTATGTCTTCACCGGTTTTGACCGCTTCGGCTTTGCCTTTCCCAAGGGCAGCAAACTGCGTGAGGATGTCGACAAATACCTCACCACTGAGCTGAAGCCCGCCGACAAGCAGGCGCTGATCGATAAATGGATGAAGTAACCGGGCGGGCGCCGAGGTTCGCCTGGCCAGGGACGCACCCTGGCGTGATGCGCGTCGGCACGGTCGCTCCGGCTCTCGAGGCGCTCTGATGGTCCATGTGTGAATTCGTTATTCCAGGATGCGAAGTTGCTGACGCATCCGCATCCTGAAATGCTCAGGCGCCGCACGGGCTTAGCCAGAACCCGATGAGTCACGCTCATCAGGTTCTGGTATTAGCCTTCCGCTCGCTGCAGTGACCGGATTTTGCTTGGGCAAGAGCGCCACCTCCCATGAGGCGGCGTCAGTTTTTGTCCGGCATCGAAAGACCGGGTCGGGGAGGCCGGCGGCGCTGTAGGCCGGGCCGTCGCGCCTTGACAGGCTTGCGGCGCAAGGGGTTGCGCTGTCAGGATGCCGCAGCATGACCTGAGTCGGGCGGCCTGCATTGCGCTGGCTGGCGCTGGAGACCGTATGAGTTTTCTCGAAATCCTCGCGCAGCTCGCGGGCGGCGTCGGTTACACGGCGCTGGTCACGGTGGTGTGCAGCCTGACCGGCGTGGTCATCGGGCTCACGGTCGCCATGTTGCGCCGGCTTGGCGGGCGGCTGCTGACGCCCGTGCTCGACGCCTTCACCTTTGTGTTCCGCGCCGTGCCGGTGCTGGTGTTGCTGTTCATCGTGTTCTTCGGCCTGCCGAACATCGGTTTCAGGGCGCCGCCGATGCTGGCGATGATGCTCAGCCTCGGGGTGATCGCCGGCGCCTATCTGGCCGAAGTGTTCCGCGGCGCCTTTGACTCGATCAATGAAAGCGAGATACAGGCGGCGGAAGCCATGGGCTTTTCCCGCTTCCAGATCATGCGCCTGATCGAGCTGCCACAGATGCTGCGGTTCGCCGTGCCCGGCATGATCAATGAATTCACCAGCGTGCTGAAATATTCGCCCTTCGCCTACACGGTCGGGATCCCCGATGTGATGAAGGAGGCGATGGCCCTGTCGGCCACCACTTTGCGCGGCGTGGAAATTTATATCTGCGTCGGCATTCTGTATTTCCTGATCTACCGCATCCTGGTCGCCGGGATCTGGGCGCTGGAGAAGCGCGGCCGGATCCCGGGCCTGACCGCACAGTGAGGACGAGATGACTCTCCTGTCGGTCCGTGACCTTAAGATGACCTATGACGGCCGCACCGTGCTCGACGGCGTCAGCTTTGATCTGGCGGCGGGTGAGCTGAAGGTGATCATGGGGCCGTCCGGCTCCGGCAAATCCACGCTGTTGCGCTGCCTCAACCGGCTGGAGAAGGCGAGCGGCGGCCAGGCGATGTTCGAGGGCCGGGATATCCTGGCCCGCGACGTCGACGAGCGGGCCCTGCGCCAACGCATCGGCTTCGTCTTCCAGAACTTTGCGCTCTACCGCCATCTCACCGCGCTGGAGAACATCACACTGGCCCTGCGGCATCTCAAGGGAATGGCCGCCGCTGCGGCGGACGCCCGGGCGCGACGCGAGTTGCAGCGCATGGACATGGGCGCCCATGAGGGCAAATATCCGGCGCAGCTGTCTGGCGGGCAGAAGCAGCGCATCGCCATCGCGCGGGCGCTGGCCATGGACCCGGCGGTGCTGTTTTTCGATGAGCCGACCTCGGCGCTCGATCCGCTGATGTCGCGCGAAGTGGTCAATATCCTGCACCAGCTGCGCGATGATCGCGTGTCGATGCTGTGCGTCACCCACGATCTGTATCTGGCGCGGCGGGCCGGCGGGCGGGTTGTGTTCCTTGACCAGGGGCGCATCCACGCCGAAGGCGAGGTTGACGAGCTGTTCGGCCCCAATGCCGACCCGCGCATCCAGGCCTTCTTCCATCAGGAGGAGCGCCAGGCCCGTGCGCCACAGCTGGGCGACGACGTGCTCAATGATGTGGCGGCGCCGGCATGATGTCATTCCTCGCCCTGATGCTGGAATACTGGCCGCAGGTGATGACGGCGCTTGGCCGCACGCTGTTGCTGGCGGCGACCATCAGCGTCACCGGCCTGGTTGGCGGCGTGCTGGTGTTTTATCTCAGCATCACCGGCGGCAGGCTGCAGCGCTGGCTTACCGACGCTTATGTGTCGTTCTTCATCGGTACGCCGCTGATCGTGCTGTTGTTCCTGATGTATTATGGCCTGCCGCAATGGGGCATAAAGCTGTCGCCCTTCGTGGTTGCGGTGATCGGCTTCACCATGAACGTCGCCGCCTATAACGCGCGTTATCTGATGACGGCCTATCGCGGCCTTGATCCGGATGAGCTGCAGGCGGCGCGCGCCCAGGGCTTCAGCAGCTTCCAGGTGTTCCGGCTGCTGATCCTGCCGCAGACCATGCGCCTGTCGGTGCCGGCGCTGACCAACCAGATGATCCTCAATATCAAGGACACCTCCATCGCCTTCCTGATCCAGTATGTGGAGTTTTTCGCCCAGATGCAGGATCTGGCGGTGCGCAGCTTCCGCTTCCTCGACGCTTATCTGATCGCCGGCGCGGTCTATCTGCTGCTGGTGTCGGTGGTGGTCGTGATCGCCCGGCAGGTCGAGCGGCGCTATGTGTTGCCTGGCGTGCGCCGCGCCGCCTGAGTGATGGGTGGCGATAGGGCGCCATCCCATCAGGATTTGCATCGGCATTTCGCCTGATTGCAAACCGGCGCCCGTTCAGTCGGCGCAGGAGGCCTGACCCGCGACGCCGCAGGCCGCGCCTGAGCCAATGGGCCAAAATCGCGTCGCATAGTGTGCTCACATATGCTTGCCAGGTATTCTTGCCAGGCCTTCTTGCCAGGTATTCTTGCCAGCTGTTCTGGTCAGGTGTTCTGGCCAGCGTGCCCGGCCCGATCTGCTGCTCCAATCCCATGTCCCGAGCACGCGGCTTAAATTGCGGCGCGCGCATCTTTGTGCCCGCAGCGGAACCGGGGCGTTGATTGCTGCGTTACCGTACAGTTGGACAGTTTTTCCGTAGATCAAAGCATGATCCGCGTGGACTGGCGACATTGAAGGTCAATGGCATCGGGAGGCGCTGTATGGGACGAAGTCTTTTGCTCTGGCTGATTGGCGTACCTATTCCAATCATCATTCTGATCTGGTTTTTTAGCTGACGGACGCTGTGTTTGTCGCTTGCCTGTCCTAGCGGCATATCAACGGCGACACGCAGTATTGCGCGCCAGCCAGTCGCCCGCTCCGGGCGGCGCCGGGCACAGGGGCTGAGAAGGCCATGAGCGTTTGCCCGCGTCCGCGCGCGTCAGCACCCTATCTCACACTCTCACAATCTGGAAAGGAGCCCGTCATGGACTGGAACCGTGTTGAAGGAAACTGGAAGCAGCTCAAGGGCAAGGTCAAGGAGCAATGGGGCAAGCTCACCGATGACGATCTCGATGTCATCGCCGGCAAACGCGACCAGCTCGAAGGCAAGATTCAGGAGCGCTATGGCGTGGAGAAGGATCGCGTCAAGGGCGAGGTCGACAGCTGGTACAATAACCAGAAGTGGTGAGCAGGCTCATTTCAACGTCTTGCGCGGTCACGCGCCCGCTGGGTGCGGAGCCGGTCAGGCGCCTGTTGGTCGCAGCCGTGGCTTAGCTTCCGCCCCTGAAGCTGGAGCATCGTCTGATCTCCCGACGTCTGGATGATACGCTAAACCCTGGATGGCTTCGCCGTCCGGGGCCGTTTCATGATTGGCGAAAGCTCCGGTCGCTCAGGATCGGTACAGCTTCCCATCTTCAGGCCGGAAGCGACGTCTGATCGCTCGAACGATCGCGTGATAGCCGCGATGGCCAGGCGCTCTCATCGACAGGGCGGCCCGCCGCCTCAGTGAAGGCTGGTCGCCGCGGCGAGCGGCGGTGTTATACCAGAATCCGATGAGGGTGACTCGTCGGGTTCTGGCTAAGCCCGTGCGACGCCTGAGCATTTCAGGATGCGGAGGCGTCGGCATCTTCGCATCCTGGTATTGCGCCAGCATGCTGTCGGCCAACTGCGCCTCTCTGGCTGCAAGCAGCGCGCACACGTCACGAGCTCGGCCACGGGCGGGCTTTCGCCGGACCGGTCCGGGCTTGCGCAGGTCCTGGCCGGAGGCGGGCCGCGCTCCGGATGTCCGCAGCTGCTGCACGGTTTCAGCCCGCCTGGATGATGCGATAGATGGTGGCCGGCGACACGCCGAAGCGTTGCGCAACGACCCGCGTCGACATCTGCTGGTCGCGCACCAGGGCCAGCACGCGCTCTCGCTGCGCTTCGGTTAAAGCCGCCGGGCGACCGCGCACCTTGCGCTCAACCTCGATGGGTCGCTCGTCCTGAGCCCGCCTTGGGGAAGCGGTGGGCTGTGAGACATGTTTCAGCAACTCCGAGGCCTGCAGCAGGGCCATGGATTGCTGCGAACCTGGCGCGATGTCGTCGCCGATCTGAACGGTGGCGCCCGCCGCTGAGATATCGTGCAGCGCCGCCACAATTGCGTCCATGCGCGGCCCGAGCCGCGACAATGAACGTGTCATTAATATATCACCCTGGCGGAGAAATCCGACCGCCTGCTGCAGAACAAACGGTTGTTCCTCAGGCCATTTGGCCAGGAAAAGCCGCTCAGCGCCGGCTGATTCGAGCCAATGGTCCGTGTCGCTTTTTTCAGCAAAGCACACGCCAAAGCCAACCCGCACGTTTCATCCCCCCATTCAAATGCCCTGGCGATCAAAAAGCGGTGAGAAAGATTTTCACCGTCCCGAAGCCGGGTCGCGTCGCGCCTGTTGCGGCTGTCGTCAGAAGATTTTGTTTTTGAAACATGACGTATCGGGAGCGCGCTGGAATTTACCCTACGTAAATGTCAGGAAATTTGAAGTTTACGTTGCGTGTCCCCGCCTACGTCAGGTCTGATGTGCCCTGCGCGTTACTGTCTGACATCACTGTATCGAAAATCGGCATTTTGACAATTAGGTCGCTCTTAATTTTGTGACTGCCCCAACGTTAGCAGAGTTGCGGTTACGCCAAGGTTTAATTGGTCGCGATTTTTTGTGTGCACGCGCACAGATGCGGGTCTTTGGGGGGAAGAGATGGCTATTTCAGGCGACATGTCGCGCGCAACGCGTGGTCTGACGTTGATGGATCAGTGGCGGCTGGCCAACAGCCCGCAGCCAGCCTCCCGGGCAAAACGCGACTCGTTGATGGGCGGAACGGCGCTGTGTGGGGCGATCGGTTTGGCGCTTGCGGTAGGCGCTGTTGGTGGAGCCACTGACGCCCGCGCAGAGAATAAATCGGGGATTACAGACTCCGGTACGCGAAATTTCACCAATAGATTAAAGACCTCGGGCGTTGTTGTAACTGGCAATATCACCGGGGCGGGCGTTGCTAACACGGGATCGCTTCTGCGTCCCAACGCCAGCGTGAGTAATGGCTTTAGAGTCGAAAGCAGTGATGCGAGCAATCAGAACGGCGTTGACGTTACCGGCTATTACGGCACGGTGCCGGTTATCAACCTCAGTGGATATCTCGGTGACGCCTCCTATACGGGTTCCGGAGATGTGAGTGGAGCTAAGGCAGGCATTGTCCTGAACGGACGGAACGTCACCGTTAAAACGACAGCGGGGGCCGATATCGTCGGTCGAGGTGGGCACGGAATCCTCGCGAACGCGCTGTATGGGGACGCAAAAGTTGAATTGACCGGCGCCTCGGTAGACGGCCAGGGCGGTGATGGCGTCCACATAATTTCCAAGGGCTACGATGCGCTCGGCGGAACCGCCGAAATCAGCACTGGAGGCACACTTATAACTGGGCGGGATAACGGTGTTGTCCTGGCCGGCTCTGATGAGGCTAACGCCAACATCTCGGGTGGCAAGATCTGGGGTAAATCCGGGGACGGCATCAAGGTCGAGGGCGGCTTCTCCGTGGGGTCGGTAGATGTGCCGGTGCTGAGCGCGGACATCGATGTCACTGGCGCTGAAATCATCGGCGGCGACAACGGCATCAACGTTAGCGCCGTCAAAGCAGATGTCCTTGTTTCCGGTGGTAGTGTTATTGGTCAGTCTGGCCACGGCATCAATATTGAGTCTTATAGCGGCGGCCTCACAGATACTCTCAAGTTTGACGGCTTTGCAAAGCTCGAGACCCGCGCCGGGGCGACGGTTGAGGGTCAGATCAATGGCGTCAACGTGCTGGCCGTTGGCATCAATGGGAACTCTGACGCAACTGTCGTTGCAAATGGCTCGTCAGTAACCGGGCACGAGGGTTCCGGAATTGTCGCCATGGCCGTCAGCGGGGGCGTCACTGTTTCTCCTGTTGCTAAGGTAAATGTATCCGGTGAGGCAGACATCACCGGCAATGACACCGGCGTACTGGCGATCGGCGCCTCGGTGTCGCTCGACAACATCGGCGATCTCACCGGCCTGCTGAATGGCGGCGTCGACCTGAACAATCTGGACTCGCTGCTCGGGACAGGCCGCGCTGAAGTCGACGTCACTCTCACCGGAAACATCACCGGCTCCAACGGCGTCATCGCTTTGGGCGTCGGCAGCGGCGGTAATACCGTTGATGTGACAACCAGCGGCAATGTCACCGCGACGAATGGCATTGGCGTGCTGGCCGGCTCGATTGGCGACAATGGCACGGTCAAGGTCACCAATGAAGGCGAAGTCACCAGCAATATGGCTGGCGTGATCGGCTTCACCACCAGCGGCGCGGTGACGGCCACCAATAACGGCACGATCAGCATCGATCAGGGCGGCTTCATCGCGCTGGGCGCCATCGCTATGGGCGATGGCAATGCAACGGCGAACAACACGGGCATCATTGACCCGCCGCTGATCGGCATGGGCGCGCTGACCATCGGCGCTGGCACGGCCACGGTCACCAACAGTGGCGACATCGACGCTGACCTGATCGGCGCCATCGCCCTCAACGTCGGCAATGGCCGCGTCTCGGCGACCAATACCGGCGCCATTGAGTCATTGACTGGCGCGACGCCGCTTGTCGGCCTCGCTGGCGTCAAGATTGGCGACGGCGTTGGTTCTGGTGACGACGTCACGGTCGTCAATAGCGCCGGAGGCGGTATCACCGATTACGCCATCGGCACCATTGGCGCGGCGATCGGCAATGGCAATGGCGTCAATGTCAGCAACAGCGGTACGGTCGACGCCGATGGCCTGGGCCTGGGCGCCATTGCAGTTGGCGATTTCAACGTCGTCAATGTGGCCAACAATAAGGGCGTAACGGCCGGCGCGATCGGCGTTGGCGCCCTGGGCTATGGCGATGGCAACAATATTAGCGTCCGTAACAACGTAGATGGGGTCGTTACTGCCGATCTCGTTGGCGTTATAGGGGTCAGCGTCGGCGACAACGCTGTCAACGCTTACAATGCTGGCAGCATCGACGCAGGGCTGGTTGGCCTCGCCAGCCTGGCGGTTGGCGATGGCAATATTGTCGCCGTTAACAACAGCGCCAGCGGCAAGATCACATCGGATCTTGTCGGCGCCATCGGCGTGGCGATTGGCGACGACAACGGGTTGTCCGTCATCAATGACGGTGAGATCGACGCCGGCATGCTCGGCCTCGGCGGGCTTGCTGTTGGCGATGGCAATGAGATCAGCGTCTTCAATTCCAATTTGGTCACGTCGGATATCGCTGGCGTGGTCGCGGCTGCAGTGGGCGACAATAACACGAGCGTCCGGGCCCAGAATGTTGGCACGATAAACGCGGGCGTGCTGGGTCTCGGCGCGGTGGGCTATGGAGACAGCAACACCGTCGAAGCTGGAAACTACAATAAGGTGGACGCCGGCCTGATCGGCGTGGCAGGCATTGCCATTGGCGTCGATAACACTGTCACCGTCGTTAATCAGGGGGAGGTTTCGGCCAGCCTTGTTGGTCTTGGCGGCGCTGTCATCGGCGACGACAATTCGACCACTGTCACCAATGACAGTATCGTCAACGCAGATGTGGCAGGCGTTGCGGCGCTTGCCGTGGGCGATGGCAAAGATCTTCTGGTTGGCAACAACGGCACGGTGAACGCTGGCGTCGTCGGTGTGGCGGGTCTTGCCTTTGGTGATGGAAACGACGCGGTGGCCATCAATGGCCCGGCCGGGGTGATCAACGCCGATCTGGTGGGACTTGCGGTCGTGGGCGACGGCGATAACAACCGTCTCGCCGCCATTAATCTGAATGAGATCAACGCCGAGGTGAGCGGCGTCGTCGCTGTCGCGACGGGAAATGGCAACATCGCCATGGCGCTCAATGCAGGCGGCGACGTCAACAGCCTTGGCGCAGGCGTTGCTGGCGTGGGCGTCGGCGATGGCAATATCATTCTCAGCGGCAACACTGGCACGGTTGAGGCTGGGCTGACGGGCGTCGCCGGTTACATCCAGGGTGAGCAGAACACGCTCGGCGTGTTCAACACGGGCCAGGTCGACGCCGATGGCGTCGGCCTGGTGGCTGTCGTCAATGGCGACGACAATCGCCTCACTCAGTTCAATACCGGCACGGTCGACGCGGGTCTGGTCGGCATGGCCGCCTATATCGACGGCGACGGCAATCGCGCCCGCATCGGCAATTATGGCGACGTCACCGCGACGGCGCTGGGCGTCGGCGCATTTGCCGATGGCGATGACAACAGGCTGCGTGTGCGCAATGGCGGCGACATTGACGCCGGCGTGCTGGGTCTTGCGGGCGGCGTCAATGGCGACAACAACCGCCTGCGTGTCAGCAATTCTGGCACAATCGACGCCCTTGGCATCGGCGCGGGCGTCTATGTCGATGGCGATGCCAATCGTGTCTCGCTGCGCAATAGCGGCGCGATCGACGCTGACGGCGTCGGTATGGCGGCGTTCGTTACCGGCGACCATAACGTCGTTCGCGGCAGCAACGCAGCCAGTGGTCAGATCAATTCGATCGGCGCCGGCATGGCGGCCTATGTCGCAGGCGACAGCAACGACCTGCGTCTGCGCAATGACGGCGACGTCACCGTCACGCTGGCTGGCCTCGCAGCCTATGTGCAAGGCGACGACAATACCGCCGTGGTGGCCAACAACGGTCAGGTCACCGCTGGCCTGCTCGGCGCCGGCGCCTTTGCTGAGGGCGATCTCAATACGCTGCTCGTCGTCAATGATGGCGGGGTAGAGGCGATCGGCGCAGGCCTGCTTGGCGGCGTCAATGGCGACAGCAATTGGGCCCTCGTCGACAATGATGGCGCGGTCCGGGCGGGTGGTATTGGCGCTGGCCTGTATGTCGAAGGAGACGCCAACAGCGGTCGCGTCGCCAACACCAGCCTGATCGAGAGCGGCGTGGTTGGCATGGCGGCCTTCGTCAATGGCGACGCCAACAGCGTGCGGGTGGTCAATGACGATCTCGGCGTCGTCAATTCCATCGGCGCTGGCCTGGCTGGCCATGTCGATGGCGCCGGCAACCGGCTTGCGCTGGTCAATGACGGCGACGTCACCTCGGTGCTCGCCGGCATGGCGGCGTATAGCGAAGGCGACAGCAACCGCATCGCGGTGATCAACAACGACAGGGTGAGCGCGGGCCTGCTCGGCGCTGGCGCCTTTGCTGAAGGCAATTTCAACCGCGTGGTTGTGGCCAACAATGGCGAGATTAACGCCGGGGGCGCCGGCCTGCTGGGCGGCGTCAATGGTGACCGCAACAGCGTGCTGGTCGACAATGACGGCGACATCAACGCCATCGGCATCGGCGCTGGCCTGTTCGTCGACGGTGATCGCAACCAGGGTCGCGTGATCAACACGGCGAGCATCGACAGCGGCGTGCTGGGCATGGCGGCGTTCGTCAATGGCGACCGCAATGAGACCGTGGCGCTGAACACCGATACGGGCGTGGTCAACTCCATTGGCGCTGGCATGGCCGGCCATGTGGAGGGTGATCGCAATCGCTTCGCGCTGGTCAATGATGGTGAGGTCAATGCGGCGCTGGCCGGCATGGCTGTCTACAGCGAAGGCGCCGGAAACCGTATTGCGGTGGTGAACCACAACGCGGTGAATGCGGGTCTGCTTGGCGCAGGCGCCTTCGCAGAAGGCAACTTCAACCGCGTGCTGGTCGCCAATAGCGGCGAGATCAACGCTGGCGGCGCCGGCCTGCTGGGCGGCGTTAACGGCTACCGCAACCGGGTGCGTGTCGACAATATCGGCCACATCGACGCCATAGGCGTCGGCGCCGGACTGTTTATCGACGGTAACCGCAACACCGCTGATGTGGTGAACGCAGGCCAGATCGACAGCGCCCTTGTTGGCATGGCGGCCTTCGTCAATGGCGATCGCAACCACGTCGAACTGACCAATGAGGACATTGGCGTCGTCAATTCGCTGGGCGCTGGCATCGCCGGTTGGGCCCAGGGCGACCGGAACGACATCTATGCCGTGAATGTTGGGGCAGTGAACGCCGTGCTGGCAGGCGTCGGCTCCTATGCCGACGGTGA
>NZ_JCAWFG010000071.1:0-1079 GCF_059740505.1 Camelimonas sp. FR25
GATCCAGGCGCCGATGCCCTTGCGGGCTCCTGATCCGGTTTCAAACGCGTTCAGGTAGACGCATTCGTATTTCAGCGAGCGCCAAAGCCTTTCGATCATGCGGTTGTCGATCCAGCGGCCGCGGCCATCCATTGATATCTTCACATTGGCGTCCAGCAACACCCTGGTGAATTGCGTGCTGGTGAATTGTGATCCCTGATCCGTATTGAAAATCTCGGGCGCACCATATCGGGCCAGCGCCTCCTCCAGGGCTTCGATGCAAAAGCCCGCATCCATGGAATTCGACAGCCGCCAACTCAGCACCTTGCGGCTGTGCCAGTCCATGATGGCGACAAGGTAGAGGAACCCCCGGCGCATCGGAATGTAGCTGATGTCCGCGCACCAGACCTGATTGGAGCGGGTGATGGCCAAATCATTGAGCAGGTATGGATAAATGCGGTGCTCTGGATGCCTCTTGCTGGTCTTTGGCTCCTGGTAGATCGGCACGAGACGCATCAGTCTCATCAGCCGACGCACCCTGTGACGCCCGCACGGATGCTCCTCCCGTTGCAGATGCCGCGTCATCTGACGCGAGCCGTACCACGGCGTCTCCAGAAACTGCCGGTCGATGATAGCCATGAGCGCCAGGTTCTCCGCGCTTTCACCGCGCGGAGAATAATAGAGACCAGAGCGGGTCAATGACAGGAGGCTGCATTGCCGGCGAATGCTCAGGTCGGGATGATCCTGCTTCACCGCTTTTTGCCTCCAGCACCGAGAATGAGACTGGAGGCTGCCGACAAAAAATCTCGCTCGATGACGAGCTGGCCAATCTTCGCATGCAACTTCTCAACCTCCTTCTCGGAGATTAGGGGTGCAGCCGGCGCAGAACTGCCGAATGCTGTCGCCATGTTCTCGATCGCGGTGCGCTTCCAGCCGCTGATCATCGTCGGATGAATATCGTACTTCTTGGCCAGCTCAGCCGTCGTCAGCTCCTCGCGAATGGCCTCAAGGGCCACCTTCGCCTTGAACTCAGCCGAATAGCGTTTCCGTGTCGTCATATTGCCCGTCCTTCGTCAGGTGTTCGAGCTTAACGACTGGTC
>NZ_JCAWFG010000072.1:0-931 GCF_059740505.1 Camelimonas sp. FR25
GATCTTGACCGCTCCACCCTTGCGGACTGGGTTGGGCGGGCGGCCTTCGAATTACGCCCGGTGTATGAGGCGTTGCTGGCCGCTCTGAAGCGCTCGACCAAACTCTTCATGGACGAAACCCGTGCTCCGGTGCTTGATCCCGGGGCGCGCAAGGTTCGCAATGGCTACTTCTGGGCTTTGGCCCGCGACGAGAGGCCATGGAGCGGAACCGCGCCGCCGGGCGTCGCCTTCACTTACGCGCCGGGACGCGGCGGGCAGTATGCAGAGCAGATACTGGCCGGCTTCAGCGGCATCCTGCAGGTCGACGGATATGCGGGCTACAACCGGCTGATTGCCCAGGAAGGCTCTGGCGCCCGTCCGCACCAGAACATCCAGCTGGCGTACTGTTGGGCGCATGCGCGGCGCAAGCTGGTCGAGATCACACGAACGGGAGCCGCCCCGATTGCCGAAGAGGGCGTGAGGCGCATTGGTGAGTTGTACCGCATCGAGGTTGATATCCGCAGCCTGTCTGCTGAAGCACGGCTTGCCGCGCGCCAGCAGCGTTCTGCGCCGCTGGTCACTGGCATTCACGAATGGCTGGTTCAGAACCGAGCGCGGGTATCGGCAAAATCACCCCTGGGCGAGGCGCTGAAATACATCGCCAGATACTGGGACGGGCTGCGCCTGTTCCTCACCGACGGGCGCATTGAGCTCGATAACAACACTGTCGAGCG
Organism: Camelimonas sp. FR25; assembly: GCF_059740505.1. Classification (NCBI taxonomy): domain Bacteria; kingdom Pseudomonadati; phylum Pseudomonadota; class Alphaproteobacteria; order Hyphomicrobiales; family Chelatococcaceae; genus Camelimonas; species Camelimonas sp. FR25. The sequence continues at coordinate 714 of NZ_JCAWFG010000072.1, forward strand.
CACCATCCGGCCCATCGCATTAAACCGCAAAAACGCGCTGTTCGCCGGTCATGATACGGGCGCGCAGAACTGGGCCATGATCGCTTCGCTCATCGAGACCTGCAAACTGAACGCCGTCAACCCACACACATGGCTCGCCGCAACACTCGGCGCCATCGTCAAGGGTCACAAGCAGGCCGACATCGACAGCCTCCTGCCGTGGAGCCATCAACGCAAGG
>NZ_JCAWFG010000073.1:0-105544 GCF_059740505.1 Camelimonas sp. FR25
GATGGCGTTCGCTGCTGGAAGTTGAGCCGCCCATGTCTTGGGGGGCGTCGCCGTCTGGAGAAGAAGGATTGAACTCTTCCTTCGCGTGCTCCGAATTGCCGTCACTCCAGCCCAGGTCACCGGGGTCGAGACCAATTTGGTTGCACAGCCAGAGTGCCGCCTGCGCTGAATTCGGCGCGTCCCCCCACTCCATAACCAGATCGATGGGTGTACGCTTTCCTTGCCTTGGGTCGCCCAGATCATGGACGCCGAAGTCCTTGATGCCGCCGTGTTTGCCAGGGATGGCCGACAGGTCTTCCTCAAGGTTGCGACCAAGCTCCCTTGACGATACGCGATAACCGCCTGTGCCCGGCTGCGGCTTAGCCGTAGGAAACAGGGCTGGGAACCATGCGTCGAGATTTTCGAGCGCTTGGTCATTGACGTTTCGGAAATAGCTCGTCTGGTTGGTGGCAATGTGGGTCCGCTGGCTGATGCGCGGCATCTCCAGCTTTGGCCTGTCCATATGGCCGAAAATGTCCGCCACCGGCGGCGCGGTCTTGATCGGCGGGACGTCGCTGACAGGCTTCTCGGCCTCGATCTTCGTCATCACCTCGGTGACACGGGCGCGCAGGGCTTCAAGCGTCTTCGGAGCCGGGTTGATCTCAGTAGGCGAGCCCGGCAGGTGGTCGGCGGTGATCGTCAGATACCGCTGCTTGCCGTAAATCTCAACGCCAGCCGGATCGCTCTTGATCGCAGCCTCGACCTTGCCACGCGCGATCAGGCGCAGGCCAGCGCCCGACGGGCTGACCTCCGTATACGTCTCGCCGAAGTCAATGATCTCCTGAACCCACGGCTCCAGCTCGCCGGTTTCCGGGTTGCGGCAGTTGTCCAGATCGATGCCGGTGAAGTCGTCGTCGTCAGACAGCACAAAGCCCACGCCCGGCAACTTGCGGGTCGCGGCATAGTTGCGGGCCTGATCGTAAGAGCCCCACGTTTCCGGGTTGCTGTGCGATGCGCCGCGCCCGTTGAGCGGGCAGACCGGCGGTTTGGTGAACTTCTTGCCCTTGGGAGTTTCGACCTCCTTGTAGCGCCACGCCACCCACTGCCGGTAGGCGCGCAGCTCTGCGATTGCGGGGAGGTCGCGATTCTCTTCAATCCGTCGGACCCCGTCGAACGCCGGAGGCCGGTCGGCATGGGCTGCGCCCTCGCCTAGGGCCATCCCGTAACCAGTGGATGCTTTGTTAGGGCGCGTAGGGTCAGCGGACATCGCGACCCTCCTCGAGGAATGCTTCCAGATCAGCGAGCAGGATCAGGCGGGACTTACCAACCTTGAGCGAGCGAAGCCGGCGAGAGGCGATCGCTCGATAAAGCGTGGACCGGCCAAGGCCAGTGAGGCGCACAGCGTCGCCGATGCGGAGGGCGCGAAAGGGTGTAGCGATATTGTTTGAGGCGGACATGAAACCATCTCCAACTGTGTTGAGATGGTTGGACACACTATGCACAGCGCTGGCCGCGTCATCAAAACGACGGTCTTGAAAATAGTACGGTGTTGGTATGTTTCTGAGACCGGAATTCGCTTGACGCTTGTATCAGCTACCCGTCAGCAGGAGGCGCGCGAGATGGCTCAGAAGGGCGTGCGCAAACTCTTCGTAAATTTCACGATCCTGCTGCTGATAGTCCGAGGTCGACTTCGAAGGCCCTGAATAGGTGGCATGGATCTGCGAAGCTATAATGTTAGCTAGGCAGCCAGCTTCGGATGTCGCTCTTGCCTTTGCCATCATTCGTCTAGTTTGCTGTTTCCGGAACGCCCTATCTTCATCGCTCTCAGATTTAATAAGCATGTTATCTATTTTTTGCTCGTATTGTTCCGATAATTCATCATTATCGCATTCGTGCAATTCCATCGGCTTTACAGGGTATTTTCCATTTTTTAGCCTACTGTATTCTTTAATTAACTCGGCTCGACTAATAGTTACATCGGGAAATTTTTTCTTTGCCCATTCGATCGTCGATAATACGTTTGCGTCAAAAGTCCCACGCTCTGACTCTGCCTCAAGTGATCGCAGATACTCTGCCGCTGCCAAGCGAAATTGTCCGACGGCAAAGAAATGGACGAGCTTCGACGATTTGGGGCGGCCTTTGTCTGGGCGGGTAGTGTGCTGATTGACGAATGGCAGTTCGTCCGGCCACTTCGCTAGCTCTTTGAGCAGGGCAGAGCGAAGTGGCGGCGACAGGACTGGCGATCCATCCAAGTGCTTCTTCAATACTTTGATTAGATTTTCATTAACATAATGATCGCGCGGCAGCTTCTTCATCAACGTTTGTCCAGGTTGTCGGGCGGCCAGTCTCAAGCAGGTTCGGAGAGCTCGCAATGCTTTGACCAAGCTTCCATGAGCTCTCTACGTTTTTCGAGGGCAGAGCCGCGTCGGTAGGCGCGTTCGACGGCATTGCCGATTGTGTGGGCCAGGGCAGCTTCACAGATCTCACGCGGGAAGGGGGTGCAGTCACCGGCCCAGTCGCGGAAGCTGCTGCGGAAGCCGTGGACGGTGAACTCCCCATCAATGTGCCGACGCATCACCGCCGTGAGCGACATATCGCTCAGGGGGCGTCCCTTGTTCTGGCCCGGGAAGACAAGGGCCTCCTCGACATCGCCTGCAGGCTGATGCTGGCTGACCAACCGTAGGATCTCAACGGCGCGATCGGTCAGGGGCACCTGGTGCTCCGCGCCGGCTTTCATGCGTGCAGCAGGGATGGTCCAAAGTTTGTGTGCGAGGCTGATCTCGCTCCATGTCGCGCCGCGCACTTCCCCGGACCTTGCAGCCGTCAGGATCAGGAACTCCAGCGCCAACGCGCCCATGCCCCTCACCAGACGTAGGCGCTTGATGAAGGCCGGCACGTCAGCATAAGGCATGGCGGCGAAGTGCCGGGCGGCTGCGATCTTCTGCGGTTTAGGCAGCAAGTGCTTCAGGCCCGGCAAGTGAGCAGGGTTTTCGCCCGACCTGTGCCGGTCGGCGGTAGCGGCAGCGAGAATGGTTTCGATACGACCTCGCAGCCGGCTCATCGTTTCATGCTTCTCCAGCCAATGCGGCTGGAGGATTGCCACGATGTCTTCGCGCGTGATGTCCGCGAGTTGCTTGTCACGTATCGCCTCGCAATAACCGCCGTCGATCCACGCGCCTTGGTCATCCTTGCGAATGCTCAGTGTGCTGCGCCATTGATCGATATGCTTGGCGTTGCGCCACGAAGAGCTGTGCCGGTCGACATAGGCAGTGGCGTACTCGCCAAAGCTGGGGCCCGATGGGGCTGCGGCCCTAGTTTCTTCCTGACGGGCCCTAATTGGGTTGATCCCTTGCTCAACCAAAGCCCGGGCTTGACGCCGCCTCTCCCTTGCCTCGGCCAGCGAAACTTCGGCTGCAGAACCAAGGCCAAGCTCTTTCTGATGGCCCTCGAACTTGAACAGGAAGACCCATCGCCGTCTGGATCCGTCACGGCTGATGGAAAGATAGAGCCCGCCGCCATCACTATGGCGGCCCGGCGTTTTCAACGTCGCGACGGTGCGTGCGGTGAGCTTATTTAGGGCCCGCGCCATGCCTCTCTCCCGGTCCCAGTTTCGGCCCTAGTGCCGAACATGCGTTCTGGTGGGATGATGCTAGACGGCCTGAGACGCAGAGGGAATACAACTCGTTGCACTGCAACGATTCTTGGGTCGATCTGAGACGGTCAGGAATGTCTTGGGAAGGTCATATGGCGGAGGGAGCGGGATTCGAACCCGCGATAGGGTTGCCCCTATACACACTTTCCAGGCGTGCGCCTTCAACCACTCGGCCACCCCTCCGCAACTGGCATGGGCCAGTCGAGAACTGGGCGCTGCGGCTCCGGTGGGAGGGTGGCGCTGATATAGCGCGCACGGGCGGCGACCCGGGTTCTGGGCGCGATGTATAGCCGATGTGGGTCACAGTGCAAGGGGGCGTCTGGCAGAACGGCGGGCTGTCCACCACCGAGGGGCGCCTGAACGTGGCGCCTGGCGCTCGCCGGGACTTTTCCCATCTGCGGGCAGGCCGTCTGTGGTGATCTTGTCGCTGCGGAAGGACGAGCGTACCTGCCCAAAGTGGGCTGGAAAAGCTTTTCCGGAACGAGCGGTCGAAGAACCAGTGATCTCAGGAAAAGCTATGCTGGGACAAGGCTCTCGCCACAAGCATCTTGATACGCTTCTCTCGCCGCCAGCTGCCAGCTGCCAGCTGCCAGCTGCCAGCTGCCAGCCGCCAGCCGTCATCCGTCAGCCGCCAGCGTCGCTTGACGGCGTCAGGCCGGTGCGCCGCCCCAATTGACGCTGCGGTCATTCGCTGCGCGAGGATGGCCTAGGCGGCAAGAGGGCGGCGTCGGGCAACGTTCTATCTTCGCCTTCAAGGCGGCTGGTGAGGACTGCCCGGCGCGCCCCCTGGATGTGGGAGGGGCCGCGTTGGCTGCAGCCCTGTCCGCGCCTGCAAGACCGCCGAAGCGGGCGGCCCGGCGCGCGCGGTTACACCACCAGCGTCAGCTGTTTCGCGGCGCGGGTGATGCCGGTGTAGAGCCAGCGGTGGCGGTGTTCGCGGAAGGCGAAGCTCTCATCGAACAGCACCACATTATCCCATTGCGAGCCCTGGGATTTGTGCACGGTCAGCGCATAGCCATAGTCAAATTCGTCGGAGCGGCGGCGGATTTCCCAGGGCAGGGCCTCTTCACCGCCCTCGAAGAACTCCTTCAGCACGCTAACTTTCGCTGCGCGGCCGCCGACATCTTCATCAGGCTGCACCGTCAGTTTCACCTGGCCCTTCGACAGGCCGCGGGCGCTGCGCACGCGGAACACGCCGCCATTGAGCAGGCCCTTGACGCGGTCGTTGCGCAGGCACACCAGCTTCTCGCCGACCCCCGGCATCGGGTCGCGAAACCCCAGCAATTCGCGGATGCGGCCGTTGTACAGCTTGCGCGTCCGGTTCATGCCCACCAGCACCTGGTCGGCGGCGAGGATGGCGTCGGCGTCGATCTCGCGGCGCGAGATCACGCGGGTTGCGCCATAATCGCCGGGCGCGATGCGGCCGCCTTCGCGGGCGATCATCGACAGGCGCACGATGGGATCGTCGGTGGCCTGGCGATGCACCTCGGTGAGCATCACATCAGGCTCGTCGGCGGTGAAATAACCGCCGCCCTTCACCGGCGGCAATTGCGCCGGATCACCCAGGACCAGGATCGGCGCGTCGAAGGATTCAAGATCGCGCCCCAGCTCGTCATCCACCATCGAGCACTCATCGATGATGATCAGGCTGGCCTTGGACGCCGCGCCATTGGGATTGATGACGAAGGTCGGCGCCTCTTCATCCACCGCGCGCGCCCGGTAAATCATGCTGTGAATGGTGGTGGCGTCGACGCAACCCTTGGAGCGCATCACCAGCGCCGCCTTGCCGGTGAAGGCGCCGAACATCACGTCGCCATCTACGCCCTCGGCGATATGGCGCGCCAGCGTGGTCTTGCCGGTGCCGGCATAGCCAAACAGCCGGAACACCTGTGGCGAACCCTTCTTCAGCCAGCGCGCCACGGCGTTCAGCGCGTCTTCCTGCTGCGGCGACCAGGCCATGCTTCCCGTTTCTCCATCAGGCGTCGCCGCCGCGCCAGCCGCTCAAGGCGGGGGCGCGCTGCAGCCGCCAGCCATCAGCGCCCCGCGCCATGGCGTTTACCCTGTCCAGGGGAGGATGTAGCCATGCTGGCGGCAAAACGCCATCCTGTCGCCGCGCAGCCATGGCGGCGGGCTGGTCGCGCGCGACCAGCCCTAACGGGTCGCAAGGATGCTGACGCATCCGCGATCCCGAAAAGCTCAGGCCCTGTGATTGCGCGCGACAGGAGCAGGCGGACGGATGCGGGCGATACTGCGATTTCTGGGCTTTGTTGCGGTGGTCGGCGGCTTCGTCGCGCTCGTCGTCGACATGACGTTTTATCTGGCCAATGACCAGTGGCGGCTCGTGCCGCTCTCAGGCGTGCTGGACGGCATCGCCCCAGGCGCTTCGGCCCAGCTGGTCCGGCTGGTGGGGGAATGGAGCAGCGCGTGGGGCGGCGGCGCGGTCGCGTCGCTGGTGTCGAGGGCGCTCGCTGCGCCAGCCTCTGCGGCCGGCATCGGCCTCGGGTTTCTGCTCATGCTGCTGTGTCGTCGCCGGCCTGCTGACGCCATCTGATCAGGCGGCGGCGCGCCGTGCCAGCGCGCGCACATCGCCGCCGGATGGGTTCTGGAACACCCGCAGGCCAAATTCCGGCACGATCGCCAGCAGATGGTCGAACAGGTCCGACTGCACCGCCTCATATTCCGTCCACACCACGGTGTTGGCGAAGCAATACACCTCCAGCGGCAACCCTTCCGGTCCCGGCGGCATCTGGCGCGCCATCAGGGCCATGTCCTGCCGCACGCGCCCATTAGCCCGCATGTAGGCTTCCACATAGGCGCGGAAGGCGCCGATATTGGTCATACGCCGTCGGTTGGCCGGCATTTTGCCGCCATCTCCGAGGCTGGCGTTCCACGCATCGATATCCTGACGTTTGCGCGCCAGATAGTCGGACAGCAGGGCGAAGCCCGCCAGTCGCGCCACCTCCTCGTCGGAGAGAAAGCCGATGCTGGTCTGGTCAATGAAGATGGATCGCTTGATGCGCCGGCCGCCGGCCTCGCGCATGCCGCGATAATTGCGGAAGGCGCCGGAGACCAGCTTGCGGATCGGCACCGTGGTGATGGTGCGGTCGAAATTCTGCACCTTGACGGTGTGCAGCGCGATCTCGGTCACGTCGCCGTCGGCGCCCTCGCCTGGCACCTCGATCCAGTCGCCGACCCGCACCATGTCGGTGGAGGAAATCTGGATGCCGGCGACCAGCGACAGCAAGGTGTCCTGAAACACCAGGATCAGGACGGCGGCCATGGCGCTAAGGCCGGACAGCAGGATGACTGGCGAGCGGTCGATCACCGTGGCGATCATCAGCAGCGCCGCGATGACATAGATCGCGATCTTGAAGATCTGGAAATAGCCCTTCAGCGGCTTCAGTCGCGCCTCGGGGCGTCGGTGATACAAGACGTCGAGCGCGTTGAGCGCCGACGAAATGGCGATGGCCACGGCCAGAATGATCACCGCATTGGCGACGTTGCGCACCACGGTGACGAAGGCTTCCGGCACGTGCGGCGTCAGGCCGATGCCCGAGGCGATGACGATGGCCGGCGCCGCCATGGCCAGCCGCTCCACCACGCCATGGCGGCGCAGTTCAGGGTCGCGCCCCCATGGCGTGCGGTCGATCAGCCTGTCGAAGCCCCGCAGCAGCAGGCGTTTGACGATGAAATTGATGATCAGCGCCAGCAGCACGAGCCCGCTTACGAACAGCGCCGCGTCCAGCCACGGCCATTGGGTTCTGAACTGCACGAGCTCGCGCAACGCCTCATTGATCGCCATGCCAGCCAGGGTCCTTTCTGTTCGCAGGGAGACGGGGCGCAGGCCCAGGGGGCGCCCCGAGCGGGCTCCTGCCGCTTCAGCATGGTCAGGCAAAAGCCGAATCGGCTCCTGAAGGATGAGCATGGCATGTGGTCAACCGGCAACCCTGTTCCCAGTTGGCGACTTGCGGCGAGAGGCCGGCCCGAGCCTGCGCGGCCCATGCATGGCGGCGAATCAAGGCGCGCGCCGGCCAGCAGGCCGATTTTTCCATTGGAACGGCGCCCGTGACGCCGGACTGGCTGCACCCTCGGCGACGCCCTGCGCGGGGTGCAGGCGGGGGCGCGCGCAGGCGCCTCGCTGGTAACAGTCTGATACGAGCGCTCAAATTCACTTGTGAAATAGTGCTTGAACCGCGCCGTGGGCTGCGCCGCGAACGCTGACGCGGCGGGTCTATTCGCAGCCGCTCTCTGTGGTTCTTGCATACGCCCCACCGCATCCTGCAAATACTGGGACTGCGCCGCAAAAAGCGCCATGTCGCCGTCACCGCCAGGAGCACACAGTTTGGCCCAGCATCAAGCATCCGGGGAGTTGGAGGGCGGCGTTAGCGCGCTGTCGCACTGGATCAACCAGTTCGCGCAGGTGTTTCATGAGGGCCTGGCGCGACGCATCGCCAATATCGGCGCTGCGCCCGCCGACTGGGCCGCCTTTGTCGGCGGCATGGAGGCCCAGGGCCGCAGCGCGGGGGTGATCATGCTTTATGCGCTGGCGGCGGTGATTGGCGGGGCGCTGGCGCTCGTCGCCATGCGGCGGTTTATGGCGCATCGCGGCATCCCCCTTGGACCTGTGCTGCGTGGAGCGCTGGCCATCCTGCTTGCGGGCGTGCTGGTGGTCATCGCCAGCCGCATTGTCACCAGTGACGTGCCGACCCGGCGTCTGGTGATCCTGTGGGGGTGCGCCTCCATCATCGCCTTCAGCTGCCGCCATATCCTCGGGCAGATCTTGACGGCGGGTTGGGCGCCAGCCCGGGCGCGCAGCCAGTTGCGGGTGTTCCGCGAGATGATCAGCCTGTCGTTCATGTGGGCGATCGCTGGCCTCGCCATCATCTCGACCATTCGCGAACTGGGCGCGAGCCGCGGCCTGGTGGATCTGTTCTCGACCCTGGTGATCAGCGCGCCGGTCACTGCGCTCTTCGTCGCCGCTTATCTGATCTACCGCCAGCCGGTGACGGCGGCGGTGGCTGGCCCGCCGCCGCGCACCGTGCGGCGGCTGCGCTTCGCCGCATCCTGGCCCTATCTGGCCATCGTCGCCGCCCTTGGCACCTTTGCGGCGCTGCAGATCGCCATCACCATCAACCAGCCGCTGCCTGGGCTGCCGATGATGCTGACGCTGCTGCTGTTGCTTTTGGCGCCGCATATCGATTCCACGCTGTCGGCCTGGTCGCGGGCGCGCGAGGAGGCCTGCGCCAGTATCCCGCGCGCCGCGATCTATCGCACCAGTCGTCCGGCGTTCATCCTTGTGACGCTGCTGGCGCTGGGATCGCAATGGGCCTATCCGGCGCTGTCGGCGCTGGGCGTGCGCAGCGATGACAGCGAATGGCGCACCCTGTCGCTGGCGCTGGTGGCGCTGGTCTCCGCCTGGGCGTGGAACCTCACCGATATCGGCTTTGAGCGCCTGTCGCAGCGCAAGGCCCGTGGCGCCGTCCCGCATGACGATGAGATCGTGCACAAGCCGCACTCGCGGCTGGAGACGCTATTCCCGCTGCTGGCGGGCACGGCGCGCACGGTGATCCTGCTCATCGCCTTGCTGACCATCCTGCTGCTGCTGGGCATGAATGTCTGGCCGATCATCACCGGCCTCAGCGTCTTCGGCCTCGCCATCAGCTTTGGCTCGCAGACCCTGGTCAAGGACATCGTCTCGGGCCTGTTCTTCCTGATCGACGATGCCTTCCGCATGGGCGAATACATCGAAACCTCAGGGGCGAAAGGCACGGTCGAGCGCATCTCGATCCGCTCGGTGTCCCTGCGCCATCCGCGCGGCGCCGTGGCCACCATTCCCTATGGCCAGATCGGCAAAATCCAGAACTACAGCCGCGACTGGGTGATCGACAAATTGGTGTTCCGCGTGGCGTTCGACACCGACGTCGAGAAGGTGCGCAAGCTGTTCAAGCAGATTGGCGCTGCACTGGCCGAGGATCCAGGCTTTAAGGACGATCTGCTGCAGACGTTCAAGAGCCAGGGCATTTTCAACGTCGAGGACGGCACCTTGCTGGTGCGCGGCAAATATATGGCGCGGGCCGGCAAGCAGTTCGGCATCCGCAAGCGCGTCTATCTGGAAGTACAGAAGGCCTTCCGCGAAAATGGCATCGTCGCCGTGCCGAAGCCGATGATGGTGGCTGGTCCGCCCGGCGTCGGCGGCGAGGCGAGGGGGGCGCCCCCGGCGCCGGCTGCCCAGGCGCCCACCGCCCAGGCCGCAACTGCGCCTGTAGCCACGCCTGCCGCTGCGCCGGCGCCCACCGCCACAGAGGCTGCGACGCCTGCATCGCCGGCCACCGGCGTCTGATGCCGGCGCCCGATGCGCATGCGCTCCGGGCGCTGGTCAGGCCTTGGGCGGCGCATGCACCCTGCAGGTCGCGAATGCGTCAGCATCGTCACGGCCTGGTATGAGCGGCGTGGGCGGTATACGGAAGGCGCGGGGCAGGAGGGCTGCGTGATCACCGCGCTGTCTGTGCTCACGAAACCCTCAATCCGTCAGGTCGACGGTGACAGCTCGCCTGCCTCCGTCCCAGTCAGCGCGGTGGTGAGCGCCAGGGCCTGCGCCCGGGTCGTCGCCAGCAATTCATCCGACAATTGCGGGTTAATGCCGGCGATGCTGCGGGCCAGCGACAGACCGCCGACCAGCGTCGCCAGCAAGGCGATGGCCCGGGCGCGCGTTCCCTGCGCCGCAGCCTCGGCGTCACGCCCGCCTTCACCTGTCGGCGCCGACGCGGGCGCCCAAATTTCCAAACCAGGAGTTTCCAGGCCAGCGGCTTGCAGGCCAGGAAATTCTGAGCCAGGCGTTTCTGAACAAGGCGTTGCGGCGGGGGCGTCGCCAGCGACGATTTGCGCCAACATCGTCAGATAGCGCTCCAGCCCCGCCGCATAGGCGGCCCGCACCTCCGCCTCTTCGCGTGAGACGTCGGCGCCAAAGGCGACCATCGGGCAGCCGGCGGCGTCGGCGTCGCGTGAGGTCGGCGAAAGATAGCGCTGGATGTAGGCCCTGAGGGCGTCCGCCCGCGCCGTCGCACCTGCCTCAGCGGCGATAGGCGCGAGGCGGGCGGTGGCCACGTCGAAATTGTGGATCAGCGCGCTGGCCTGCAAATCGGCCTTGGAGGCGAAGTGATTGTAAAAGCCGCCATGGGTGAGGCCCGCGGCGCGCATCAGTTCGGCGACGCTGGGGCCATCGAGGCCGCGCTGGCGAAACAGCCGCGAGGCCTGCGCCACCACCTCGGCCCTGTTGGCCTCGACCTTTTCCTTGCTTATGCGCACCAAAGGCTTCTCCTCCGATTGCGTGGCGATGACCGGCGCCTGGTCTTTGGCCAGGCAATTGCCTGAGATTTCGCGTGCGCCAACGTCCAGCCGGGATACACATAATCTGCGGCGTGGTGCACAAGCGCCAAGGCGAGCGCTACGGCAAGCGGCGCAAAAATCGCGCTGCGCCCCTTGACGTTTAATGACGCTTGTCATCATTAATTGATGATGGCTGTCATCATAAAGCGTGATGATGGCCATGTCGAGGGCGGCCGCCGCCTGGCGCAATCGGGGCCAGAGCGGGTGAGGCGAAGGCAGCCGACATTATCTGCGAAGGCGGCGCAGCCATGGCCGGCCGCAGAATGGAGCATAGCATGCTGGCCAAATCCCTGGCGGCGACCCTGGACCGACGCGGCGTGCACTATGGCTGGGTCGTGGTCGCCATCACCTTCTTCGCCTCCTTGAGCATCGCCGGCACGGTAGGGCTTGGCGGGGTGTTCATTGGCCCAATCATTGAAGAGTTCGGCTGGAACACGGCGGATATGTCGGCCGTGTTCGCCATCCGCCTGCTGCTGTTTGGCCTGATGGCGCCCTTCGCCGCGGCTTTCATGGAGCGCTATGGCGTCCGCAACATCATCGTCACGGCGCTGGCGCTGGTCATCGGCGGCATGGCGCTGGGCGTTTACGCCACCCAGCTCTGGGAATTCGTGCTGCTGTGGGGCTTCGTCGTCGGCTTCGGCACCGGGCTGACGGCCATGGTGCTGGGCGCAACCGTGGCGAGCCGCTGGTTTGATGAGCGGCGCGGCCTTGTGCTCGGCCTGCTGACGGCGGCGGTGGCCACCGGCCAGCTCTGCTTCCTGCCGCTCGCCGCCTGGCTGGTCGAGGCCTATGGCTGGCGCATCGCTCTGGCCCCGACCATGGTCTCGCTGGGTGTGGCGGCCGTGCTTGTGCTGCTGTTCATGCAGGATCGCCCGTTTGACGTCGGCCAGCGGCCGTTCGGCGCGCCACGCCTCGCCCCCGGCGAGCAGCTGACGCCGCCGCCAGCCCGCACCGGCAATGTGCTCACGGCGGTGATGCGCGCCTTCTCCATTCTGCGCGAGGGGCTGACCAGCCTGCCGTTCTGGGTGCTGTTCGGCACGTTTTTCATTTGCGGCCTGAGCACGGCGGGTCTCGTGCAGACGCATTTCATCTCATTGTGCAGCGATTTTGGCATGTCGCGGGTCGACGCCGCCTCGACGCTGGCCATGATGGGCGCCTTCGACTTCGTCGGCACCATCCTGTCGGGCTATCTGTCGGATCGTTACAATAACCGTAGCCTGCTATTCTGGTATTACGGCCTGCGCGGCCTGTCCTTGCTGTGGCTGCCGCAGAGCACCTTCACCTTCTACGGGCTGTCGCTGTTTGCGGTGTTCTATGGCCTCGACTGGGTCGCCACCGTGCCGCCGACCGTGAAGCTGGCGGGCCAGTATTTCGGGGCCGAAAAGGCGCCGCTGATCTTCGGCTGGGCGTTCGCCGGCCACCAGATCGGCTCCGCTGCGGCGGCCTGGGGCGGCGGCCTGTCGCGCACCTTGCTGCAGAGCTATCTGCCGGCCTTCTACATCGCCGGCATATTGTGCCTGGTCGCCGCCGCGTCGGTGTTCCTGTTACGTGACAGGTCGCAACCCGCGCTGCGCGAGGCGGCGGCCTGACGCCGGATCAGGCGCCGCCAGCCTTGCCGGCGGCGCCTCCACTTCAACACGGCTGGCGCGCGGCAGCGCTCCCGCAAGACCCAGGGCGAGCATAGGCTCTAACGCCATTACGCCGCGCAGCCAGCGCGGCGCTTGTCGCAATGAGCGGCGTCCGGGCGAGACCAACGGCGCAGCCCAGCGGTTCGGCGCGGCCGACAATGGCGTGGCGCCGAAGACGCGATTACATCGGCTGCAGCACCGTGACCTGGCTGAGTATGGTGGGGTTCTGATCCTCGGGATGGAAGCGATACGTCACAGCTGGAAAGATCCCCTCAATGCTGAGGACGGGGGCAAACAACTTTGTCTTGTTGTAAAAGGCCAGTTGCTGCGCTTGGGCGCTCGCCAGCGCCTCGGCCCCTTCCATAACCACTGAGCGCTTGCGCCTGTTATCCGGCAGTGCGGCGACCGCCGCTGACGCTGTTACTAGTGGCTGGACATCACGAACATAAAAGAACCCCAGCACGGGAACCCTGGATGGGTCATCTTCTGGCCAGGCGTGGATGACAAATTCATTCCAGGGCAGCCCACCGGAACGCAGATCGGTGGTAAGGATAATGTCGATTACTGATTTCGCCGCCAGTGTGTTGGCAGGGTCTGAGCCCGTGAGCTTGAAGCCACAGATTCCAAAAAAATCGACATCGGTCGTTGGGTTGTACACTTTGATCCACTGCGGGGCAGTATAGATGCCCTGGTCCTGGCAGGGCATGCTTTTCGGCTCTCCTTGCGATACGCCGCAGCCCGAGTCCGACCGCGCGATCGTCATGCCGTCCACGGGGTAGGCGCAGTGCATTGCGAGTGGGAAGGCTTGGCGTGGTGCATAACTCCCCGGCCAGAAAACCAATCCAGCAAAGCCGAATGGCCGTGTGGCGATTGTGATGTGGCTGTATGTCAGTGAGAGCCTGTTCTCGGGGACAGGATGCATCCAGTAGTCATTGTCGTACTCAAATGCGGTGAGAAACACGCCGGCGCTATCATAATTCGGCTTTGGTCCCTCATTGGAGAGGTGGGCGCGATACAGAATATTGGCGAGACTTTCCATGTAGTCTCCCCAAGCGGCTTGCGTGGTGACCTTGGTTCCCTGCAGTGGGCGTGTTGCGGCTTGTGCAGGGGGACTGACGATCAATGGCGCCGACACGATTGTTACGGCGAGCAATAGGCGTAAGACGACGTTCATTTTTGGAACCCAGCCGGTAACGACAAAGCTGGATTCTGACGCGCCGGCCGGAGCGAGGACAGCGGATTACTGGAGCAAGCGCCTGAAATAGCTACGCGATTACTGTCCAGGGCCTATCTCATTCCAGGGGCGTCTCCCACATCACAGGCGGCGCGAAAGCTCCCAAGGCGCCAGGCGCGCCGTGGACCTCATGGCGAGCCGTCCGCGATCGATGCAGGACTACCTTCGTAAGGCGCCTGGCCGGCGGGCATGCGTCGCCCGCCATGGCCCAGACGCAATTGCGGCCCGGAGCATGTGCTCCGGGCCGCAATTGATCTGACGTGAAAACAGCGTCAGGCGCAGCCTTTGGCGGCGGCGCCGTGAGGCCGGTCAGCCGCCGACGTTGTAGGCGGCCAGCGCCGACATATTGACGATCTCGCTGTCGCGGGCGCCGAGCGAGACGATCTGCACCGGGCGGTCGAGGCCAACGATCAGCGGGCCGATCACCGTCGAGCCGCCGAGCTCTTCCAGCAGCTTGGTGGAGATGGCGGCCGAATGGATCGCCGGCATCACCAGCACATTGGCCGGACCCTTGAGGCGCGAGAACGGGAACTGCTTCATCAGCTCCGGATCAAGCGCCACGTCGGCGGCCATTTCGCCTTCATACTCGAAGTCGACATGGCGCTGGTCGAGGATCTTGATCGCCTCGCGCATCTGCGCCGAGCGCTCGCCCTCCGGCTGACCGAAGGTCGAGAACGACAGCATGGCGACGCGCGGCTCATAGCCGAGACGACGGGCGGCGTTGGCGGCCTGCACGGCGATGTCGGCCAGCTCTTCCGCGTCCGGCATCTCGGAGATGGCGGTGTCGGCGATCAGCACGGTGCGGCCGCGCGAGATCACCAGCGACACGCCGATGACGCGATGGCCCGGCTTGGTGTCGATGACATGGCGCACTTCGCCCAGCGCCGTCGCATAATTGCGGGTGACGCCGGTGACCACCGCATCGGCGTCGCCCATGGCGACCATGGCGGCGGCGAAGTAGTTGCGGTCATTGTTGACCAGGCGCTGGCAGTCGCGCAGCAGATAACCCTTCCGCTGCAGCTTGTTGTACAGCATCTGGGCGTAGGCCGGGTTACGCTCCGACAAGCGGGCGTTCTGGATGGTGATGCCCTCGCGGCCTTCCAGCTCGATGCCGGCGTTGGCGGCGGTGGCCAGCACCAGCTCCTCACGACCAACCAGCACGGCGCTGCCGAGACCCTGGTTGACGTAGGACACGGCGGCGCGGATCACCTGCTCCTCTTCACCCTCGGCGAAGACGACGCGCTTCGGATAGCGCTTGACGCGCTCGAACACGCGCTGCAGCGCGCCGACAACCGGGTCGCGGCGGGCCGACAGCTCGGCGCGGTAGCGGTCCATGTCGACGATCGGCCGGCGGGCGACGCCGGTGTCCATGGCGGCCTTGGCCACCGCCGGCGGCACGGTGTGGATCAGACGCGGATCGAACGGCACCGGAATGATGTATTCGGGGCCGAACTTCGGACGCGAGCCCTGGTAGGCGGCGGCGACCTCATCCGGCACGTCCTCGCGGGCGAGGGCGGCGAGGGCCTCCACGGCGGCGATCTTCATCTCCATGTTGATCTGCGTCGCCCGAACGTCGAGCGCGCCACGGAAGATGTAGGGGAAGCCAAGCACGTTATTGACCTGGTTCGGATAGTCCGAGCGGCCCGTGGCGACGATGGCGTCATCGCGGATGGCGTGCACCTCTTCCGGCGTCACTTCCGGATCGGGGTTGGCCATGGCGAAAATGATCGGGTTCGGCGCCATCGACCGGATCATCTCTTCGGTGAAGGCGCCCTTGGCCGACAGGCCCATGACGGCGTCGGCGCCCTTGAAGGCGTCTTCCAGCGAACGCGCGTCAGTCTTCGCCGCATGCGCCGACTTCCACTGGTTCATGCCTTCCTGGCGACCCTGGTAAATCACGCCCTTGGTGTCGCAGAGGATGACGTTGTCGGACTCAAAGCCCATGGCCTTGAGCAGCTCGACGCAGGCGATGCCGGCGGCGCCGGCGCCATTGACGATCAGCTTCGTCGTCTTGGGGTCGCGACCGGTCATCTGCATGGCGTTGAGCATGCCGGCGGCGGCGATGATCGCCGTGCCGTGCTGGTCGTCATGGAACACCGGAATGTCCATCAGCTCGCGCAGGCGGTCTTCGATGACGAAGCACTCCGGCGCCTTGATGTCTTCCAGGTTGATGCCGCCAAACGACGGGCCGAGATAACGCACGGCGTTGATGAAAGCGTCGGTGTCTTCGGTGTCGACCTCAAGGTCGATGGAATCGACGTCGGCGAAGCGCTTGAACAGCACCGACTTGCCTTCCATCACCGGCTTGGCGGCCAGCGCGCCGAGATTGCCGAGGCCGAGAATGGCGGTGCCGTTGGTGATCACCGCCACCACATTGCCGCGCGCCGTATAGTCGAAGGCGCGGGACGGCTCATCCGCGATCGCCAGCACTGGCACCGCGACGCCCGGCGAATAGGCCAGCGACAAATCGCGCTGCGTCGCCATCGGCTTGGTCGGTACGATCTCAAGCTTGCCGGGACGGCCCTGCGAGTGGAAATCGAGCGCTTCCTGATCGGTGAAGGTCGGGCGCGCCTTACGGCGTGAGGGCTGGTCGGTCATGGCGGAATTCTGTGCTCTTGTTCTGATGTCAGCGCGTGGCGACGTTATTTGACGGCCGTGCGGCTCCCCGCCTTGCGCAAAGGCAAGGCGCCGGAGAGTACGCAGGCAATCCGGTTTCCTCAAGCGATGCGAACGACAATTTCGCACGTTCTGTCTGTCTATTGGCCTATTGCGACGCAAAGGGCAAAATCTCTTTCGGTTAAGAGGCGCTTCGGCGGTAAAAACCGACAGTCGTCGGCGTCCAGCGCCACGGCCTGGGCATAACTCGCCGGGCGCGCCGCCAGAATGGGATGGCGCTTGCCACGCGGCGCGGCTGTGATGCACCTTCCGCACTCCGCTGGAAGACGGCGCTGGCCGCCGGCCCGCCGACCCAGCCGACAGAAAGGCCCGATGACGCTCATGGCTGACGCCCGGATCGACGAGACCGATGGGGGGGCATCTGACCCCGCGCTGACGGCGCCGGCGACGGAGCGCGCCAGCAAGCGTGCGGCCCATGGCGCCGCCACGCCCGCCGAGGCCAGCCGCGTCACGCCGATGATGGCGCAATATCTGGAGATCAAGGCGGCGCACCCCGATGCGCTGCTGTTCTACCGGATGGGCGATTTTTACGAGCTGTTCTTCGGCGACGCGGAGGAGGCCTCCCGCACCCTCGGCATCGTGCTGACCAAGCGCGGCAAGCACCAGGGCGACGACATTCCCATGTGCGGCGTGCCGGTCGAGCGCTCCGACGAATATCTCGAACGGCTGATCGCCGCCGGCCACAAGGTGGCGGTGTGCGAGCAGACCGAAGACCCCGCCGAAGCGCGCAAGCGCGGCGGCAAATCGGTGGTGAAGCGCGATGTGGTGCGACTGGTCACCCCGGGCACGGTCACCGAGGAGCGGCTGCTCGATCCTTCGCGCTCCAGCCTGTTCGTCGCCGTGTCGCGCCAGCGCGCCGAGCATGGTTACAGCTATGCGGTGGCCGCCACCGACATCACCACCGGCCGCTTCACTGTCGGCGAGGTCGAGGCCAGCGCGCTCGCCGCCGAACTGGCGCGGCTCGACCCGCGCGAGATCGTTGTGCCCGATGTCATTTATGACGATCCGGACCTGCATCCGATGTGGCGCGACAGCCGCGTTCTGGTGACGCCGATCCCGCGCGAGGGGCTGGACCCGGCCACCGCCGCACGGCGTTTGCAGGACTATTACGGCGTCGCCTCGCTGGAGGCGTTCGGCAATTTCAGCCGCGCCGAAACCGCCGCCGCCGCTGCTGCCCTGGCCTATGTCGAACGCACGCAATATGGCGCGCGGCCATCGCTGGCGCCGCCGTCGCGGGCCAGCTCCGGCGCCATCATGGCGGTCGACGCCGCCACCCGCGCCAATCTGGAGCTGGCGCGCACGCTTGGCGGCGAGCGGGCTGGCAGCCTGCTGGCGACCATCGACATGACGCTGACGCCCGGCGGCGGCCGCCTGCTGGCCGAGCGCCTGGCCGGGCCGCTCACTGACCTGGCGCGCATCCGGGCGCGTCATGACGCAGTGGCGGCGCTGGCCAATGACAGCCTGCTGCGCGGCGTGGTGCGCGAGCGGCTGAAGGCGGCGCCAGACATGGCCCGCGCCCTGTCGCGGCTGACGCTGGACCGGGGCGGCCCGCGCGATCTGGCGGCGCTCGGCGCCGGCATGCATGCGGCGCTCAGCCTCGGAACGGTGCTGGGCGATATCCCAAACCTGCCCGAGGAGCTGGCCGACGCAGGGGCTTCGCTGCGCCAGCTCGATCCTGCGGTGTCCGCGGCGCTGGCCGCAGCGCTCGACGATGAGCTGCCGCTGCTCAAGCGCGACGGCGGCTTCGTCCGCCCCGGCCATGACGCGGCGCTGGATGAGGCGCGGCTGCTGCAGGCCGACAGCCGCCGCTATATCGCCGCGCTTCAGGCCCGTTATGCCGCCGAAACCGGCGTCAGGACGCTGAAGATCAAGCACAACAACATGATCGGCTATTACGTCGAGACGCCGCAAGCGGCGGGCGAGACGTTCCTGCAGCCGCCGCACAACAGCCTGTTCGTGCATCGCCAGACCATGGCCGGCGCCATGCGCTTCTCCACGGTGGAGCTCGGCGAGCTTGAGGCGAAGATCGCCTCGGCGGCGGACAGGGCGCGCGGCATCGAGCTGGCCGTGTTCGAGCGCCTGCGCGCCATGCTGATCGACTGCGCTGACGCCATCCGCGCCGCCGCCGATGCGCTGGCGGTGCTGGATGTGACGGCGGCGCTGGCCGAACTGGCCATGGAGCGCGACTGGGTGCGGCCGCAGATGGACGACAGCCTGGCCTTCACCCTGGAGGCCGCTCGCCATCCGGTGGTGGAGGCGGCGCTGAAGCGCCAGGGCCAGGCCTTTGTCGGCAATGACAGCGATCTGGCCGATCCGGAGGCGGAAGCCGGGCGCCTGGTGATCGTCACCGGTCCCAATATGGCCGGTAAATCAACTTGGCTGCGGCAGAACGCCGTGGCGGTGGTGCTGGCGCAGATGGGAGCGTTTGTCCCGGCCCGCCGCGCCCATATCGGCGTGGTCGACCGGCTGTTCAGCCGCGTCGGCGCCGCCGACGATCTGGCGCGCGGCCGCTCCACTTTCATGGTGGAGATGATCGAGACCGCCGCCATCCTCAACCAGGCTGGCCCGCGTTCGCTGGTGATTCTCGACGAAATTGGCCGCGGCACCGCCACTTTCGACGGCCTGTCCATCGCCTGGGCGGCGATCGAGCATTTGCACGAGGTCAATCGCTGCCGCGCCCTGTTCGCCACCCATTATCACGAGCTGACGGCGCTGTCGGAGCGCCTCGACCGGGTCGGCAATGTCACCATGCGCGTCGCCGAATTCCACGGCGAGGTGGTGTTCCTGCATGAGGTGACCACAGGCGCCGCCGACCGCAGCTACGGCATCCAGGTGGCGCGCCTCGCCGGCCTGCCGCCGTCGGTGGTGGAGCGGGCGCGGGCGATCCTCGCCGAGCTGGAGAAGGGCGATCGCGAAAAGCCGGTGTCGACGCTGATCGATGATCTGCCGCTGTTCGCCGCCGCCGCGCCACGCCGCATGACGACTGCTGCAACGGCGCCACAGCCGGCGGCGCCCGATCCGCTGCGCGAAGCGCTCGACGCCATCGACGTCGACGATCTGTCGCCGCGCGCCGCGCTGGATGAGTTGTACCGGCTGAAAATGCTACGATGATTCGACGAGAAGCTCGATCATAGCGCAAGTGCCTTCCATGAGAGAAATATGCCAACCATAAAGGCACTTGCGGCGATCGATGCAGTGATGGCCATCGCCCATGCCCAGATTTTTCTTTTTTTGGCGAGGGGATTTACCTCGGATTGAAATTTTTTAGAGAGTTCATCCATTCCATCATATCCACTCGACATCATTGAATAGACAGTATGGTGTTCTTCGCTGATATAATGATTTGCGATGTAGGCTAGGCCAAAGCTGATAATCGCGATCACTAGTCCTATGGCGTATGATGCCAATGCGTATTTCAGGTCGGTGAAATGCAGGCTCGGGTTGATGGTCTTTAGCTTGTCTGCGAGCCCTACAAGGGCGACGATCGAAGCGCCATTGGCGATTATGACTGACTTTAGGAAGTTCTCGCCGGCCCTCACTGCGGCCGCACTGCCATCTCTGGCATCGTTTTGCGATCCCTCCAGCATTAATAATCTTGCATCCGCGCGGAGGCGATCGATCTCGGCATTAGGCAGAAGGCGATATGGCCTCTCGTCGTTCATTGTGCCCCCTGCAATGAAACTTAGTAAAAAGATGTAGCCAGTTTAGTAGGGTTGACGTGTCAGGCCTTCTTAGCATTTGCCCATACCGTTTACCTGGAAGGAAATGTCCTCTCAGCGCTTTTGCGCCAGCGCCGCCGTGCTCAGCTCCACCGCCAGCGCCAGAATGATGATGCCGGCGCCGATGCCGAACAGCAGCGGATAATCATGGGTGCGGGCGAACACCCAGGAGAAGAAATAGCCGGCCAGCGCCTGGCCGACGGCGAAGCCGATGGTGGCGATGCGCCAGCCGTCAGGGATACGGTCGGGCGGGGCCACCTCGCGTAACCGGCCCATGGTGAGCACGGCGACCCCAGGCACGAAGGCGCCGATGAGGATGCTGGATGCGGCCAGCAGCCACGGATTGGCCGAGACCACCAAAGCGCCGACGCCGAGGGTTTGCAGGAGCAGCCCCACCCGCAAGGTGGCGCGGAAGCCGAAGCGGTCGCCGCAGGCGCCGGTGATCAGCGGGCCGATCATCGCCCCAAGCCCGAACAGCGCCCAGAACATCGAGCCGGTGGTGATGCCCCAGCCAAGGCCGCGCGCCACATAGTCGGCCAGGAAGATCATGTGCGGCACAAGGCCGAAGGCCGACAGGGCGTAGATGGCGTAGACGCCGGCGAGCAGCATGGCGACAGCGGCGGGCGAGCGGCCGCCAGGGGCTGGCGCTGCCACAGGCGTCGCCCCAAGCTGCGGCTTCGCCGGGGCAGGCGGCCAGCCGCTCCAGCCGAGCGCCATGACCACGAGGCAACTGACGCCCAGCGACAGCCAGGCGAAGGTCAGCCCCTGCGCCGCCAGCCACGGCATCAGCAGTCCGCCAAGGGTGACGCCGATGGCGGGGCCGACAAAGATCATGCCGGAAGCGAAGCCGCGACGGTTCTCCGGAATGAACGGCAGGATGAATGGCGCCGCCGTCACCAGCGCCACCGCGCCAGCAAAGCCGGCGAGAAAGCGCCAGAAAGAGAACCACAGGAACGACGACGGCCAGGCGCAGGCGAAGAAGCTGAGGGCGCAGGCGACCATCGCCACCTGCAGCGCCAGCCTTGGATTGGCGGCGGACAGCCGGCGCGACAGCAGCGCGCCGAGGAAATAGCCGGCGAGATTGGCGGCGCCGATATAGGCTGCCTGCGACTGGTTGAACCAGTTCTGCTCCACCAGCGCCGGCATCAGCGGCGTATAGGCGAAGCGCGCAAGGCCAATGCCGATAAACATCGCGCACATGGCCGAAAATGTCAGCCGCCACGGCGGTGGAATATGCGGAGGGATCTGGGGCGCGTGCTGCGATGCGGCGGCGGTCGACGTCTGGTTCATGGCCGGAGCTTACACACGCTGATGGGCGTCGCGGCGCCAGGGCCAGACGCGTGGCAGGGGCCGCGCCCAGGCGAAAAGCGCATGGCTGAGGGCGGCGTTTCAGGGCAGCGTTCGCCATGCCGCGCCATGCGGAATGTCGCGGGCCATGCGCCCGCCATCAGCCTTGCGTAAGGCGCAAAAAAGGGCGGAGCCATCGCTCCGCCCGCATCATGCGCCTACAAAGGCGTCAGCGCGCCACCATGCCTCAGCCTTCGGCCACGTCCTGGAAATACGGCTCGACCGTGCCCTTGAGCTTGATGGTCATCGGGCGGCCCTTGCGGTCGACCGTATTGCCGACGGCGAGGCGCACCCAGCCCTCGGAGACGCAATATTCCTCGACATTGGTCTTCTCGACGCCCTTGAATTTGACGCCGACGCCGCGCGCCAGCACGGCCTCGTCGTGAAACGGGCTGGCGGGGTCCACGCTGAGGTGATCGGGCGGGGTCGCTTGCTTGTCGCTCATGTCAGATCCTGATGGCGCGGCGCACAGGTTGCGCCGTCTCCGTGATGGTCGCGGGGCGGCCCGCAGATTGGCCGCTGGATAACCCGCCCGGTGGGGGCGGCACAAGGGAGCGCCAGACAGAGGCTCGTTTTGCGCCTGTGACCTGGCAAGGCCAGGTGCACGTTGGTCCAGTGAACGTTGCCCCAGTGAATGTTGGCGCAGCGAAGGTTGCGAACTGCGCCGCCTGCCAGCGCCGCCTGCCAGCGCCCTTGCTCAGTTCAGGAACGGATTGAACTCGCGCTCCTGGCCGAAGGTGCTCATCGGACCGTGGCCGCAGATGAAGGCGATATCGTCGCCAAGCGGCAGCAATTTGGTCTTGATCGAGCGGATCAGCGCCTCATGGTCGCCGCCTGGCAGATCGGTGCGGCCGACCGAGCCCTGAAACACCACGTCGCCAACCAGAGCGATGCGCTGGTCCTTGTTCACCAGCACCACCGAACCGGGCGAGTGCCCCGGGCAGTGATAGACGTCGAAGCTCGCGCCGCCGATGCTGACGGTCTCACCTTCCTCGAGCCAGCGGTCGCTCTGCACATTGCGCACGCCGCCGATGCCCCATTTCACCGCCTGCTGCTCGACATTCTGCATCATCTCGGCGTCGGCCCGGTGCGGACCCTCGATCTTGACGCCCAACTCCTCGGCCAGTTCGGCGGCGGAGCCGACGTGGTCGATGTGACCATGGGTGATGATGATCTTCTCGATCTTCACCTTGGTCTGCTCCAGCGCCTTGCGGATCAGGTGCGGGTCGCCGCCAGGGTCGACCAGCGCGCCGGCCATGGTGTCCTCGTTCCAGATAATGGTGCAGTTCTGCTGGAACGGCGTCACCGGCACGATGGCGGCGCGCAGGGGGAATTCAGGGCGAGGCTGGTTGTTGTTGTCATCGCTCATGGACGTTTCCTGATCGGGGCGGCGGACGGGCGCAGCAATTGGGCGCCGGGAGCCCGGCCCTGGATGTGCGCGTGGGCCCTGCGCAGCGCGGCCGGCGCGCAGACAGGGCGGTCTGGCTCATGGGTAACTTTATTTGCGTGCTCAGGCCAGAGCGTCTGGCGCGTGGCTTGCGGCGAAATCCGGTTTCCACTTTCGGGGCTGATGCTCTATGGATGCGCCAGATTTCTGGATGCGCCTGGCGAGACGGCGCGGGGCGGCCTGTGGCCAGCCCGCGTGCGCCAGCGGTTGAGCGCGCTGCGCTGGAGTGGTCATGGGTTTCAAATGCGGAATCGTCGGTCTGCCGAATGTCGGCAAGTCGACCCTGTTCAATGCGCTGACGCAGACGGCTGCGGCCCAGGCCGCCAATTACCCGTTCTGCACTATCGAGCCGAATGTCGGCGACGTGGCGGTGCCGGATCCGCGCCTCGACGCCCTGTCGGCCATCGCCGGTTCGCAGCAGATTATCCCGACCCGCCTGACCTTCGTCGACATCGCCGGCCTCGTGCGCGGCGCCTCGAAGGGCGAAGGCCTTGGCAACCAGTTCCTCGGCAATATCCGCGAATGCGACGCCATCGCCCATGTGGTGCGCTGCTTTGAGGACGGCGACGTCACCCACGTCGATGGCAAGGTTGACCCGGTGGCCGACATTGAGACCATTGAGACCGAGCTGATGCTCGCCGACCTCGAAAGCCTCGAAAAGCGCGTCACCGGCCTCGAAAAGCGCGCCCGTGGCGGCGACAAGGAGGCCAAGGAGCAGATCGAGCTGGTCAATCGCTCGCTGGCGCTGTTGCGCGACGGCAAGCCGGCCCGCCTCGTCGAGGTCTCGGCGGATGAGCAATTCGCCTTCCAGCAGCTCGGCCTGCTGACCTCCAAGCCGGTGCTCTACGTCTGCAATGTCGAGGAAGCGTCGGCCAAGGACGGCAACGCCCATTCCGCCGCCGTGTTCGCCCGCGCGGCGGAAGAAGGCGCGCGCGCCGTGGTGGTGTCGGCGGCGATCGAGAGCGAGATCGCCGTGCTGCCCGAGGAAGAGCAGGCGGAATATCTCGAGGCCATCGGCCTTGAAGAGCCTGGCCTCAACCGCGTCATCCGCACCGGCTATGAGCTGCTCGGCCTGATCACCTATTTCACCGTTGGCCCCAAGGAAGCCCGCGCCTGGACCATCACCGTCGGCACCAAGGCTCCAAAGGCCGCCGGCGTCATCCACTCGGATTTCGAGAAGGGCTTCATTCGCGCCGAAACCATCGCCTTCAACGATTATGTGACGCTGAAGGGCGAGGCCGGCGCCCGCGACGCCGGCAAACTGCGGCTGGAAGGCAAGGAATATGTCGTCGCCGACGGCGACGTGCTGCACTTCCGCTTCAACAACTGAACGGCGAGCCTGCGGCCGGCGCGGGCCGCTGACGCATGCATGACCGGGCGGGCGTCCTTCGACGCCTGCCCGTTTTGCGTTTGGGAAGGGCGGAGGCTGGCAGGCGTTTTCGGGGGCGGGGAAGAGGCGGGGGCGAGAAGACGTGGATGCCCGTGACAAGCACGGGCATCCACGTCTTCAGGCCACCTCCGCAGCCGCCTCTCGAAGCCCCCTCCCGAACCCATCACCCGCACCGACCCGAGCGTCCACCCACCACCAGCCCCCTGGCGCAAAGCCCACCCCAGCGCCATATGCCCCTCATGCAGCTATTCCCCCGCCATCCCTGGAACGTCACGCCACGCGAGGCCATCGCGCTGCAGAAGCAGTTGGTCAGCGATCTTGTCCTCGATATGCCGCTTGATCTGACGCAGGTGCGGCTGGTGGCGGGCGTTGATGTCAGCGTGCGCGCCGGCCGCTCGCGCGCGGCGGTGGTGGTGATGCGCTTTCCGGAGCTGGTCATCGTTGATACGGCGCTGGCCGAGGCGGCGACGCCATTCCCTTATGTGCCGGGCCTGCTGACCTTTCGCGAGGGGCCGGTGCTGGAGCAAGCGTTTGGCCAGCTCAGCGTGACGCCAGACGCCTTTATCTTCGACGGGGCAGGTTGCGCCCATCCGCGCGGCATCGGCGTCGCCAGCCATATGGGCCTGTGGCTGCAGAAGCCTTCGGTGGGCTGCGCCAAGACCCGGCTCACCGGCTGGAGCGCCGGGCCCGGACCGGAGCGCGGCGCGATGGCCCCGCTGCTGGCGCGCCCACCGACGCCGGAAGATCCGACGCCGCAGCGCATTGGCACGGTGCTGCGCAGCCGCGCCCAGGTCGCGCCAGTCTATGTCTCGCCGGGCCATCTGATCGACCAGGCCAGCTCTGTCGCGCTGGTCAGCGCCTGCCTGGGCCGGTTTCGCCTGCCGGAGCCGCAACGCGCCGCCCACAACGCCGCCGCGCTAGGCGGTAAGCGCGCGGAAGGCGCGTGACGTTTGCGGAGCGCACAGATCGTCAGGTCACAGGCGGGCGCTGCTGTCAGCCTGCGGCAGTCGCCGCATGGTCAGCTGCACCAGATCATCGCCGACAATGCGCCAGTTCTCGATTTCGGATCGCCAGCGCGCCTGCGGATAACGGTCGAGCCAGGCGCTGACGATGGCCCGCGCCTCGCTGGCCGGGACGACGAAGCTCTTGCGACGCCACTTGCTGAGATTGACCGGACCCGCCGCGTCATCGTCGGCGAGCAGACCCGCGGCCAGCAGTTCGGCATCTGACGGGCTGAAGGCGGGGAGGGTGGAGGTTGGCGTCCCCGTGCCTGCAGGCGCACTTGTGGCGGCCACTGAGCTATGCGGCGTGGGATCAGGGGCCGCCGGCGTGGCGCCGGTCCGGTCACGCCGCAGGGCGATTCGCCGGGCGATAGCTGCTGGACTGGTTCTGGTGACTGTCATGATCGCCTCCCAGGGAGAGATGGCCTCGCGTGACGCTACCGTCTTGTGTCGCAACCTTTGTGACGCTGTTGAACGCTGTCTGAGATGGCCGAAGTGATTTGGCCAGCAGGCCTGGACAGGGGCCTCGGCCCGACGTTCCGGCATGCGCCGTGTGGCGTGCTGCCGCTGTGGAAGTTGTCTGGCGCGCAGGTGCTCTACGCTTCGTCAGGTTAACCCGTGCCGGTCGCCATGGCGAGAGGTCGCCAGCCCGTGGCGCCGCGAATACAGGCGCGCGGCGCCGCAATTGCAGGCGACGGCGCGGCGATATAGCGAGCGATTTAATTATAGATAAAATTCAGGCGGCAATGCGAGTGATGCCAGACCATGCGCTGGTTCAATCTATTAAAACTGGGCATGTTGTGCTGAGGCGCTGGTATGGCGGCTCATGCAAATAGAGCAATAAATTCAATAATATGTTGGATTTTCGTCGGACGTTGCGGGGCCGGTGTGGCGCTCAGGGCGCCGCCTGGGTTGCGCGGACGGCGCCGGTCTGGAAGCTAATGACAGGAGATTGACTCAAATATAGATAAAAGGAGAGGCGCATGGCCCGACAGGAGCAATATAGCAGCAACCCGGGCCCTAGCCTGCCGATCGCCCCTGTCGAGGGCCTGCGCCAAAGCTTGCACGACGACCAGCAAGCGTCCCACGCGCAGCAGGCGTCGCAGGCATTGCGACATGACTGGACCCTGGCCGAGGCGCGGGCGCTGTATGAGGCGCCGTTCAACGATCTGCTGCACGCCGCTCATGCCGTGCACCGGCGTCATTTCGACCCCAACCAGGTCGAGCTGGCGCGGCTGCTGTCGATCAAGACCGGCGGCTGCCCTGAGGATTGTGGCTATTGCAGCCAGTCAGCGCGCCACAATTCCGGCCTCAAGGCGTCGAAGCTGATGGAGGTCGAGCGTGTCATTACGGAAGCGCGCAAGGCCCGCGACGCTGGCGCGACCCGCTATTGCATGGGCGCCGCCTGGCGCAATCCCAAGGCCCGCGACATGGATGCGGTGGTGGCGATGATCGAGGGCGTGCGCGGCCTCGGCATGGAGACCTGCATGACCCTCGGCATGCTGACCCCGCATGACGCCCAGCGGCTCGCCGAAGCTGGCCTCGACTATTACAACCACAACATCGACACCTCCGAACGTAACTACGGTAACATCATCACCACCCGCAGCTTCGCCGACCGGCTCGATACGCTGGATCACGTCCGCGCCGCCGGCATCAAGGTGTGTTGCGGCGGCATCGTCGGCATGGGCGAGGAGACTGACGACCGCGTCGACATGCTGGTGACGCTGGCCAATCTGCCCCAGCATCCTGAAAGTGTGCCGGTCAACATGCTGATCCCGATCAAGGGCACGCCGCTGGCCGACGCGCCCCCCCTCGATCCGCTCGCCTTCGTGCGCACCGTGGCGCTGGCCCGGATCATGATGCCGAAATCGGTGGTGCGGCTGTCGGCGGGGCGCAGCGCCATGTCGGACGAAATGCAGGCCCTGTGTTTCTTCGCCGGCGCCAATTCGATCTTCGCCGGCGACACGCTGCTCACCGCCGCCAATCCCGAGGAAGATGCTGACATGGCGCTGTTCGCCCGCCTTGGCATACGGGCGGCGAAAATCGACCTGCCGGCGGCGGATCATGGCCATCAGCATGCAGGGGCAGAAGCTGGCCAGGGCGGGCCTGCGCCGGTCGCCGACGAGGCTGCGGACGGCGGCTGTGGTTGCGGCGGCTGTGGCTGCGGCGCCGCCGCCTGAGCCAATCAGCCATTTGTACCCGGCGGGCGGTCTTGCGGGCGCAGCGTCGGTCGGCAACCGTCAAACCCGCCTCTGAAGCCCGGACCCAATGAGCACGACTCATCGGGGTCCGCCCAGGTCAGGGCCGCTCCTGAACGACACAGGCCGCAGACGCCTTTCAGCGTCGCGGCCTTCAATGCTTGCGCAGCTGCGCTCGGAGTGCTCACCCAGGCCGCAGGTCAGGTGAGGGTCATGCCTCCGCGGCGATGAGCGTTCTCGCCTGATCTAGCAAGGCTGCGCGGGCGTCTGGCCCGGTGGGGCAGCCATCGGCCAGCCATTGCTGGCGCAGGCGCCGGGTGAGGGCGCCCATCTGCGGGCCGGCGGCGAGCCCCATCTCCAGCAGATCGGCGCCGCGCAGCGGCAATTGTGGCTGTGGCTGGGCGCCGGATGCGAATTGAGCCAGCCCGGCGCGGGCTTCCGGCGTCAGCGCCACGGCGCCGTCATCGTCCGGCGCCAGCAGGGCGCAGGCGTCGGCGACGGCTGCGACGCTCTCTGTGGCGACCAGCGCCCGCAGCTGGCGGAGATCGACGCGGCGGGCGCTGCGCATCGCCTCCATCACCCGGGCCAGCGCCGTCAGTCGGGCGGTTTCGGCCCCCGACAGGCGCAGACGGCGGCCAAGCAATGCGGCGTCCTCGCGCACCCGCACCGCCACGGCGGCGAGGCGCAGCACAGGATCGGGCCCGTCGCCCGCCGCGCGCTGGCGCGCGATCAGCCGCGCGAGCCGGCCTGGCTCGGCGACAATGCCGCTGACGGCGTGCAGTAATCCGGCGCCGGCCATCAAAGTGATGGCGTGCTCCGCGCCATCGCTGGCCAGCACCTTCAGTAATTCAGCTCGCACCCGCTCGGCTGACAGCTGCGCGAGGCCATCGCGCCCGGCGATGGTGGCGGCGAACCCCTGCGCATCGGCGGCTGAAGCGCCAAACCGCCCGACAAAACGGAAGAACCTGAGGCTGCGCAGATAGTCCTCGCGGATGCGGGTCCGGGCGTCGCCGATAAAGCGGATGCGGGTTCCTGCGCCGCCAGCCGCTCCCCTAGCAGCTCCAGCAGGCGCGCCAAGATCGGCATAGCCGCCGACCGGGTCATGCAGCCGCCCGCGCCCGTCGAGCGACAGCGCGTTGATGGTGAAGTCACGCCGGCGGGCGTCGGCGTCAAAATCCTTGCCATAGCGCACCACGGCGTGGCGGCCATCGGTCAGCACATCTTCACGCAGGCTGGTGATCTCGAACGGCTCGCCCTCGACCAGCACGGTGACGGTGCCGTGGTCGATGCCGGTGGGGATGCTCTTCAGCCCGGCGCGGCTGGCCCGCGCCACGGTCTCCTGGGGCACGACAGAGATGGCGAGGTCGATCTCGTCGACGTTAAGGCCGAGCAGGGCGTCGCGCACCGCGCCGCCAACAATGCGCAATTCGGCGCCGTCGCCATCGAGAGCGGCGAACAGCCGGGCGACCCTGGGGCGGCGGAGCAGGGCGGCGAGGGCCTCTTGCTGGTCAGCGGTCACGCATCACCTGAATTGACCGGGTTTCAACTGTCCGTCTTCGAAGCGCGGCGGCAGATAGCCGCCGTCCTCGCGCTGCTGCGTCAGCCCGGTGAAGATCATCACCAGCACCACCAGCCCAAGCCCGGCCACGGCCAGCCACAGGGTCTTGCCATCCCATGGAGCGCGGGTCAGCGGATTGCGCCGCCGCAACAGCAGATAGACCCCAAACACGATAAACGGGGCGAGAAATAGCCCCAATTGTTCAAACAGGACGCGGCTCACCCGTAAAACTTCCGGTACATGTTGTGAATGATGCCCGCCGTGGCCCCCCAGATGAAGCGCTCCCCATAGGGCATGGCGTAATAGCGCCGCAGCCGCCCCTGCCATTCGGCGGCGCGCAATTCATGATTGGCCGGGTTCATCAGAAACGCCAGCGGCACCTCAAACGCCGCCTCCACCTCCGCCGGGTTCAGCGTCAGGCGGAAATCCGGCTCGACGACGCTGACCACCGGGATAATGCGAAAGCCGGTGCCGGTGAGATAAGGGTCGAGATAGCCCAGCGGCGTCACCAGCCGGCGCGACAGCCCAACCTCTTCTTCGGCCTCGCGCAGGGCGGCGTTGAGCGGCGTGCCGTCTTCGGGATCTATCTTGCCGCCCGGAAACGCCACCTGGCCGGCGTGGCTGCGCATGGCGGAGGGTCGCTGGGTCAGCAGCACGGTCGGATCTGAGCGACGCACCACCGGGATCAGCACGGCGGCGGCGCGGGCGGCGGCCTCGTCAAAGGGGGGCGCCTCATCGCCATTGAGCGCGTGATCGCCGCCGGGGTTGGACAATGGCCCGCCGATGGCCGGCGGCTCAGGATAAAGCTGGCGGCGCGACCGGGCCAGAAAGCCGTCGATGCTGTAAGGCGGCGCATTGCTTTGGCCAGATGCCGCGTCGTTAGCCTGCGGCGCAGTGGGCGCCGCCCTGTCGGCCATGTCCATGCGGGCCATCAGCCGAGTTCTCCGACGCGAGCCATCGGGAAGAAGGCGCCATTGCTGCGCACGCCGAATTCCGCCTCGCCGCCATCGGCGGCCGGACGCTCCTCGCCCAGCGCGACCAGATCATACATCAGCGCCCGTTTGACCAGCGCCCACAGCTCGCCGCGCACGCGCACATAAGGCTTCAGTCCGCCTTCCGCATCGCGCTCGAAGCGCAGGGGATGGTCGGGACCGACGGTCACCACATCATCGACATTGGTGCGGAAACTGAGCGTCTGGCCATCGCCGGCGCCATCGCCGCCCACCGCCATCTCCACGGCGATGAAGGGCGCGTCCTCAACGCTGATGCCGACCCGCTCCACCGGCGTCACCAGCACGAAGCGCTCCGGGTCCTTGCGCAGGATCGAGGCGAACAGCTTGACCAGCGCGGGACGGCCGATGGGCGTGCCCATATAGAACCACGTGCCGTCGGCGGCGATGCGCATGTCGATGTCGCCGCAGAAATCCGGGTTCCACTTCTCCACCGGCCGGGCCGGGGCCGGTCCGTCGCCCGAGCCAATCGGCCCCAGGGCCGCAAACAGGCTCT
Organism: Camelimonas sp. FR25; assembly: GCF_059740505.1. Classification (NCBI taxonomy): domain Bacteria; kingdom Pseudomonadati; phylum Pseudomonadota; class Alphaproteobacteria; order Hyphomicrobiales; family Chelatococcaceae; genus Camelimonas; species Camelimonas sp. FR25. The sequence goes on from NZ_JCAWFG010000073.1 coordinate 30,725, forward strand.
CAAGTCCGGAAGGGGCGGATGTCGCGGTGCTGTTGCTCACTGTGTCTCCTCCGGGGCGGCGCGCGTCGCCGGGCCGCTGACCGACCTGCCGTCAGCCAGATGGGCCAGCGCTTCTGAATGCGCATCAGGCGAAAGCCGCTGCGCCACGCGGCCAGCGCATTTCCACCAAATTTGCCGGCCAGTGTCGCCGCCGGTCGCGTCCTATTAGACCATGGCCGACCAGATCAACAAAGCGTGCAGCAAGGGCAGTCCGGTTCGTGCTGTGGCCCAAGTGGCGGGGAGCCATCCTTTCCTGCGGCTGCGTCCGTATCCCGATGCGGGCCGCTGTCGTTAGCGGATTGGCCTCGCGGCAGGCGCTTTGGTCAATGCGCCGCTTTGGCATGAGGTCGCCGACAAGCCTCGCCTGACCGGCCTTGCCCGCGAGAGGATGCGTCTTCGGCCAAAGCATCGTATGCAGGACAGTCCCGCGCGTCCTGCGCCGCCCGCCGTTCGAGATGACTAACCCCAGGAGTTCCGCGCTGATGACCATCCTGTCCCCCGAACGTTCACCGGCGTGGCGACATGAGGCTTCTGCCGTCAGCGGCCAGGGCGGGCGCGCCGTCCCGGAAGCCGAAGCGCTGGCGGACGCTGAGGTCGAACAGGTGCTTGAGGGGCTGGGCCGGGCGCGCGCCGCCATCGGCGCGGTGATCTTCGGCCAGCCGCAGGTGATCGACCAGGCGCTGGCCACCATTGTCGCCGGAGGCCATGGCCTGTTCGTCGGCCTGCCCGGCCTCGCCAAGACCCGGCTGGTCGAGGCGCTGGGCGTGGTGCTCGGCCTCGACGCCCAGCGCGTGCAATTTACGCCGGATTTGATGCCATCTGACATTCTCGGCAGCGAGATTCTTGAAGAAGATGATCATGGCCGCAGGGCGTTTCGCTTCGTGCATGGGCCGGTGTTCACGCAATTGCTGATGGCCGACGAGATCAATCGCGCCAGCCCGCGCACCCAGTCGGCGCTGCTGCAGGCGATGCAGGAGCGGCACGTCACTGTCGCCGGCCAGCGCTACGATCTGCCGGCGCCGTTCCATGTGCTGGCCACCCAGAACCCGATTGAGCAGGAAGGCGCCTATCCGCTGCCGGAGGCGCAGCTTGACCGCTTTCTGCTGCAGATCGATGTGGCCTATCCCGACCGCGACGCCGAGCGACGCATTCTGCTGGAGACCACCGGCAATGACGAGCAACGCCCCGAGGCGGTGCTGGCGGCCGGGGAGTTGCAGGCGGCGCAGCGGCTGGCGCGGCGGCTGCCGGTGGGCGAGCAGGTGGTTGAGGCCATTCTCGACATGGTGCGCGCCGCCCGCCCCGATGGCGGCGATCCCGATATCGCTGGCCATCTCAGCTGGGGCCCTGGGCCGCGCGCCGGCCAGGCGTTGATGCTGGCCTCGCGCGCACGAGCCCTGCTCGATGGTCGCCTCGCGCCTGGCCTCGATGATGTGGCGGCGCTGGCAGGGCCGGTGCTGCGCCACCGCATGGCGTTGAGCTTCGCCGCCCGTGCCGATGGCGTGACGACGGCGGACCTGATCGATCGCCTCGTGGCGCGGCTGGGCTGAGGCGGTGATGGCGCGCGTCCGGGCGCAATCTGTCGCCATAGAGGGCCTGCTGCGGTCGCAAGGTCGCCCGGATGCGGGCGCCACGCAGCCGGACGGCGCTGGCCGTCAGGGGGCGGCTGAACTTGCGTCCGCTGGCGCAACGCTGGAACAGGCGCGCGATCTCGCGGCGCGACTGCCGCGCATCGTCATCCAGGCCCAGCAGGTGGCGGCCTCGGTGCAGGGCGTGCATGGCCGTCGCCGCGCTGGCGTCGGTGAGGATTTCTGGCAGTTCCGCCCCTATGCGCCCGGCGAAGCCGCCGCCGCCATCGACTGGCGCCGCTCGGCTCGCGATCACCGGCTCTATGTGCGCCAGCGCGAATGGGAGGCGGCGCAGCGCCTGTGGCTGTGGTGCAATCTGTCGCCGTCCATGGGCTTCCGCTCGTCGCTCGCCATGGATTCCAAGGCCGGGCGGGCGCTGACCCTTGGGCTGGGCCTCGCCGGGGCGCTGGCGCGGGCCGGCGAGCGCATCGGCCTGCTCGGCGGCGCGGCGACCAGCGGCCAGGGCGCGCTGGAGCGCCTCGCCCATGACGTCGCGCTGCATCTGCGCGCGGCGCAGCAGCCAGATTTGCCGCCACAGCTGACGCCCGCACGCTCCGACGTGGTGCTGCTGCTCAGCGATTGCCTCAACCCGCCGGAGGCGCTGGCGGCGCGGCTGCGCCAGCTCGCCGGGGCGGGCGCGCGCGGCTATGTGGTGTTGATCGCCGATCCGGTGGAAGAGAGCTTTCCGTTCAGCGGCCAGGCCCTGCTGGAGACGCCCGATGGCGGGCTCATCCTGCGCATCGGCGATGCGGCGCGCTGGGGGGAGGAATATCGCGAGGCTCTGGCTCGCCATCGCGCCGCCGTGGCGGAGATCGTGGCGCGCTGGGGCTGGACCCTGAGCCTGCACCGCACCGACCGGCCGGCCAGTGAGGCGGCGCTGCGGCTGATCAGCCTGTTGTCCGCCCCGCGCCCCGGGGCAGGCGGGGGAGGGGCGGCATGAGCGGCCTGTTTGCCAGCCTCGGCTTCGCCGCACCTTTGGCGCTGATCGCGCTCGTCGCCCTGCCGGCGATCTGGCTGTTGCTGCGGGTGACGCCGCCGACGCCGCGCCACATCGTGTTTCCGCCGCTGAAGCTGTTCGCCGCCATCGCCGCCCGGCGCGAAACCCCGGCGCGCACGCCCTGGTGGCTGACGCTGCTGCGGCTGGCGCTGGCCGCCTGCCTGATTCTGGCGGTGGCCGGGCCGAGCTGGAACCCGCGGCCTGATCGCGCCCTCGCCCATGCTGACGATGCGCCGCTCGCACTGATCATCGACAATGGCGCTGGCGCCGCCGGCGACTGGCCGCAGCGGCTCGCCCTCGCGCAGCGACTGGCGGCGGCCGCAGGTGAAGCAGGGGCGCCAGTCGCCGTGTTCGCCAGCGCCGCGCCGCCGGCAACCGCGACGCTGGAGACCGCCGCCGCCGCCAGCCGCCGCCTCGGCGCTCTTGCGCCGCAGGCCTTCATCCCCGACCGCGCCACGCTGCGCGAGCCGGTGCTGGCGTTTCTCGCCGCCCAACCGGCGGCGCATGTCGTCTGGATCAGCGATGCGCTGGACCTCGCCGCTGCGCCGCAGCCGGATGGCGAGGCCAGGCCCAATCCGGCCCCTGCATCGACGGGCAGCCCGACGCCCCCGCGCCTGGATGCGCGCGGTTTCGGCGCGGCGCTTGCTGAGGCTGCGCCCGGGCGGCTCAAGGTGTTTGGCGATGCGCCGCACCCCGGCTTCGCGCTTGCGGGCGCGGTCAATGGCGCTGAGGGGCTGGAGGCGCAGGTGGTACGGGTGGGCGACGCGGCGCCTGAGGCGCGGGGCGTGCTGCGCGCCGTCGACGGGCGTGGCCTGCCGCTGGGCGAGGTGGGCTTTGTCATGGCGGCTGGCGCACGACAGGCGCTGGCCCGGCTCGACCTGCCGGTGGAGGTGCGCAATCGCGCCGCGCGGCTGGATATCGTCGGCCAGAACACCGCCCAGGCGGTGCTGCTGCTCGACCGCAGCGGCAAACGCCGCCGCGTCGGTCTCGTCACCGGCGTCAGCGTCGACCAGGCCCAGCCGCTGCTGTCGCCGATCTGGTACGTCGACCGGGCGCTGGCCCCGACGGCGGAGCTGCGTGAGCCGCGCATGGGCGCCTCGGACGCCGTCAATGCGCTGATCGACGAGCAGGCCTCGGTGATCGTGCTTGCCGATGTCGGCGCGCTGGAGCCGGCGGTGCGCCGCCGTCTCGTGGCCTGGGTGCAGGCCGGCGGCGTGCTGCTGCGTTTCGCCGGGCCGCGCCTCGCCGGCGCCGACCCCGCCGCAGGCATGCCAGACGGCGCAGCCTGGCGCGACCAGTCCGGGGAGCCGGACGATCTGAGCCCGGTGCGGTTGCGCGGCGATGGTCGCAATCTTGGCGGCGCCCTGTCATGGGAAACGCCCAGGAACCTCGCCCCCTTCAACCGCGACGGCCCGTTCGCCGGCATTGAGACGCCGCAGGAGATCAATGTACGCCGCCAGCTGCTGGCCGAGCCCGATGGTGATCTGCCGGGGCGGACCTGGGCGTCGCTGACCGATGGCACGCCGGTGGTCACCGCCCGCCGCGACGGGGCGGGGCTGCTGGTGCTGTTCCACGTCACCGCCGACCCATCCTGGTCGAGCCTGCCCATGTCGGGCGCCTTCGTGCAGATGCTGCAGCGCATCGTCGCCATGGCCCCCGATGCGGCGCCGGTTATCGGCGCCCAATCTGGCGACGACGCTGGGAGCGCTGCGCCAGACGCAGCAAGGCGCGACGGGGCCATTGATGCTCAGGACGCCGCAACCGGCGCCGCCCCTGCAGGCCAACCTGCGCGCAACGCCATTCTGGCGCCCCGCCGTATCCTCGATGGCTTCGGCCTGTGGCGCGACCCGCCAGCCGAGGCGCGCGGCGTCGCGGCTGACGTGGTGAGCCGCGCCAGCCTGACCCATCCGGCGGGCTTCTATGGGCCGGTGGCCGCGACGCAGGCTGTCAATGTGCTGGTCGCCGGCGATGCGCTGGTCGCCGCCGATCTGGCGCCGCTGGACGCGCAGCCGATGCAGGACGGCGGCGTGCGCGATCTGCGCGGCCTGCTGCTGGCGGCGGCGCTGGCGCTGTTCCTGCTCGACTGCCTCGCCATGGCCCTGCTGTCTGGCGGCGCGGGCGCGCTCAGGGGGCGCGGTTCGTCGCACCGGCCGCAAGGCGCAGTTGGCCCAAGCGCCGGAGGGCAGGCGGGAGCAGCTACGTCCGGACGCGCCGCCATGCTGGCGCTGGGCCTGCTATCGGGGGCGCTGCTGCAGTCGCTTTCGCCGCAGCCCGCCATGGCCCAGGGGCTGCTCAACGCGCCGCAACAGCACATGCCCGAGCACTGGTCGCCGCCTGGCGTCCGTGGCTATGGCGCTGGCGGCGCCCAGGCTCCAGCCCCCCGGGCGGCGCCGTCCGCACGTCAGACGCCATCGGTCCCGCGCGCCGCGGCGGGCGGCCTGTCGGGCCGCGATCTCGATGCGGCGGCGGAGACCCGGCTGGCCTATGTGATCACCGGCGACGCCCAGGTCGACGCCACCAGTCGCGCTGGACTGATCGGGCTTGGCGATGCGCTGGCCCTGCGCACCTCCTTCGAACCCGCCGAACCCGTGGGGGTTAATCCCTCCAGCGACGAGCTGGCGTTCTATCCGGTGCTGTACTGGCCGGTGGTGGCCGGGCGGCCGCTGCCGGACGCCGCCGCCATTCGCAAGCTCGATTCCTATATGAAAGGCGGCGGTCTGGTGATCTTCGACACCCGCGACGCCCTGACCGCCCGGCCAGGCGCGCTGACGCCCGAGGGCGCGCAATTGCAGCGTATGCTGCGCGCGCTGGATGTGCCGGCGCTGGAGCCCGCGCCCCAGGACCATGTGCTGGGCAAATCGTTTTACCTGCTTGATCAGTTCCCCGGACGCTACAGCCGTGGCCAGACCTGGGTTGAGGCGCTGCCCGGCGGCGCTGCGGCAGGAAGGGCGCCGGCACGTGGCGGCGACGGGGTGACGCCGCTGATCATCACCTCCAACGACTGGGCCGCCGCCTGGGCGGTGGACGCCGACGGCCAGCCGCTGCTGCCGCTGACCGCTGACGGCCCTGACAACGCCGAGCGCCAGCGCGAAATGGCGCTGCGCGTCGGCGTGAATGTGGTGATCCATGCCCTGACCGGCAATTACAAGGCGGACCAGGTGCATCTGCCGGCGCTGTTGCGGAGGCTGGGTCAATGAGCTGCGCCATGCAGGGGGCGACGCCATGACCGCCGCCGTCTCGTCCATCGATTTTGCGCCGCTGCTGCCGCTGTGGCTGCTGGGCGTCGCCGCGGTGATCGGCGTCGGGCTGATCGGCCTCGGCCTGGTTGTCGCCGGCTGGCGGGCGCGGGGCGCGGTCAGCCTGCTGCGCCTGTTGGCTCTGGCGTTGATCCTGCTTGGCCTCGCCAATCCGGCGCTGGTGCGCGAGAACCGCGACAGGCTCAAGGATGTGGTGGCGGTGGTGGTCGACCGCTCGACCTCGCAGAGCCTCGCCGACCGCCGCGCCCAGACCGACGCGGCCGCTGCCGCCGTGATGAAGCAACTGGCGGCGCTGCCAGACGTGGAGATCCGTGTCGTCGAGGTGAAGGACGCCGCTGGCGACGAGGGCACACGGCTGATCGGCGCGCTGGGCGAACTGCTGGCCGACGCGCCGGCGGGCCGCGTGGCGGGGGTGATCGCCATCAGCGATGGCGTGGCCCATGATGCGCCGAAGGATGCCGCCGCCGCAGCCGAGGTCGCCAATCTGTTTGCTGGCGCACCATTTCATGGGCTGGTGACGGGGCGGCGGGACGAGGTGGATCGCCGGGTGAAACTCACCGAGGCGCCGCGCTTCGGCATCGTCGGCAAGGACATGATGATCCGCGCCGAGATCGTCGAGCGGGGCGGCCCCGGGCAGGCGCGGGTGACGCTGCGGCGTGATGGCCTCGTGCTGGGCGCGGCGACCCTCGCCGTCAATCGCCCGGTGGACATCCCGGTGCGGGTTGACCATGCCGGGGCCAATGTCATCGAGATCGACGTTGAGCCGCTGCCGGGCGAGCTCACCCTTGCCAATAACCGGGCCGTGCTCACCGTGGAGGGCGTGCGCGAGAAATTGCGGGTGCTGCTGGTCTCTGGTGAGCCGCACCCCGGCGAGCGCACCTGGCGCAATTTGCTGAAGTCCGACGCCAGCGTCGATCTGGTGCATTTCACCATTCTGCGGCCGCCAGAGAAGCAGGATGGCGTGCCGATCAATGAGCTGTCGCTGATCCCGTTTCCGACGCGCGAGCTGTTTCAGCAGAAGATCCGCGAATTTGATCTGATCATCTTCGATCGTTACGCCAATCAGAGCGTCTTGCCGTCGGCCTATTACCAGAACATCGCCAATTACGTGCGCAATGGCGGGGCCTTGCTGGTGTCCGCGGGTCCCGAATTCGCCGGACCCGCCAGCCTGGCGCGCACGCCCCTGGCCGCCGTGCTGCCAGCCATGCCTGACGGCAACGTGATGGAGACGCCGTTCCGGCCAGGCCTGAGCGAGCCCGGCAAGCGCCACCCGGTGACCCGCGAGCTGCCGGGGGCGGACGCGACCGACAAACAATGGGGCGCCTGGACGCGGCTGGTCGGCGCCGAGGTGGATCGCGGCGCCGTGGTGCTGGAAGGGCCGGAGCACAAGCCGCTGCTGGTGATGCAGCGCGAGCAGCACGGGCGCGTGGCGCTGCTGCTCTCAGACCACACCTGGCTGTGGGCGCGGAACTTCCAGGGCGGCGGGCCCTATCTGGAGCTGCTGCGCCGGGTCAGCCACTGGCTGATGCGCGAGCCGCAGCTGGAGGAAGAGGCGCTGCGGGCCGAGGCGCGCCAGGGCGACATCCACATCACCCGCCAGACCATGGGCGACGCGCCAGGGCCGGTGGTGGTGATTGCGCCGGATGGCGTCGAGACCAGCGTGCCGCTGACCCTGCTGCGCCCCGGCGAGTTTGTCGGCGTGATGAAGGTCGGCGGCCAGGGGCTGTACCGGCTGCGCGCCGGCGATCTGCTGGCCTTTGTCGCCGTCGGCCCGCAGAACCCGCTGGAGCTGGCCGATGTGTTCAGTGATCCGGCGCGGCTGCGACCGCTGGCGGCGGCGAGCAACGGCGACGTGCGCCGCCTGCAGCCCGGCGATGGCGCGCTGGCGACGCCGCAAATCCGCCTTGTGCGCAATGGCCCGCTATCAGGCGCCGACTGGATCGGCCTGCGCCCCCGCGACGGCCATGTGGTGCGCGGCGTCACCAGCACGCCGCTCGGCGTCGGCCTCGGCGCGCTCGGCCTGCTGCTGGGCGGCGTGCTGCTGCTATGGGTGGGCGAGGGCCGCCGGCGCGGGGCGCGTTAGCGCCTGACGCGGGGGGCGCATCGGCCCAGGGCTCGCCCTGGGCGTAGGGTTGTTTGACCGCCAGCGCCGCCCATCCGCGACAGGATGTCGGACTGTCGCAAGCAGGTTGGCGTAACGACGGCAGGCGGCCAAGCGCGCCTGACGTTGTCTGGCCTCGCATGAATTGGGGCTAGCTCAGGTGGACAAAGCTTAAGGGACTTGGCGGCGTGGCGTCGTGAGACAGGCGCCGCAGAGCCACGCGCCAGCCGCTCCGGTCCGGCGGCGCGTCGGCGCCGCATGCGGCTGACGCCAGAGAACTGGCGCGTCATGTCCATGGCGCGCCAGCGGTAGCCCATGGGATTTTGCCTGTCGGCGCCTGCAGCGCCATCAATCCATTGCCATGGGCCCACGCTGTGCTGTTGGCCGTCCGCGCCAGTGGGTGGGCGACGGCGTTCCGCGCCATCGGGTCACGCCATGGGTGGCCGTACAGGTCGTTCGTCGCTGAGGATGGGTTAGGGGGGGCGACGGCTTGTTGTTTATCGGCATAGCGTGAACGACTGGGCTGCAACCGCATGCCATAAATAGTATATGTAAGTATAGAGCTGCCGATGTCTGATCATTTTTGAAATAGATTAGAAAAGTAACATTGATTTAGAATAAACAACGTGATGAGATGTGTCTGGATTCAGGTTGCTGAAGCATCTTTCTTGCGTAAAGATGACGCGCTTGCAGTTTGTGTGGGGCCTGTTGGTTTCGCGAGACTGATCGGGCGACGGCGAATGGCTGAGCAGATGGTTTGGCGAGAATTGTTTGGTGAGCAGTTCGGCCTGCGTGAGCATGTTTGGCCGCGCCCTTGATGGCGCCCTCTGGATTGTCGCCTGAGGGGCATCGTCATGATTGGGGGGGGCGGCTCGACGTGGCGGCGCAGAGGCGTGGCAGGTGTGCGGGTCGATGGCCGCATGGGAGGGGGCGAGCCGAGGCTTTCAGCAGATGCGGATCAGGGGGCGGCATCTTCGCACGGGCCGGGGGGCTGTTCCTTGGGTCCGGCTGGCCTTGAAGGATTTGCCTTGAGGGTCTCGCCTTGAAGGACTCGCCTTGAAGGACTTGCCTGGCAGGGCGGACCGTACGGACTGCTGTCTTCACCCAGGGGGCACAGAGGGAGGGAGCGCGGGCAACGGGAGGCGCAGGTGGGCGGCTGTGCGGTCTCACGCAATGGGAGGTCAGCTTACGCGATGTCAGGCGTGGCCTTATCTGGCGTGGCCAAGTCAGGCGTGGCCATATCTGGCGCGACCATGTCTGGCGATGCGATGGCAGGTGATGGCGTGCGTTGGCGACCAGGGCGCTCGTGGGGGCGAGTTCCAGCATGGTCAGTCAGTGGCGCGCTGATGCTGGCGATCATCGGGCAACCCGCCGCGGCTGCAGCGCCGCCCCTGTTACAGGGCGCCTGGCAGATCATCGCCACCGGCACATTTGCGCGCGCCACCCCGCCCGGAGGGCGCCGCCACACCGGTGGGGGCAGTGCGCTCAAGGACGAACTGGAGGTGTTGGCTGAATATGGCGTGACCGATGCGGTGACGCTGTTGTTCTCGCCAAGGGTCAACGCCTGGGCGGAGCGCGGCTTCCACGGGGCCAGCTTCGATGCTGTGACAGCGTCACAACTGGCGCGGCGGCTCGACCTTGGCGCATCGGCCCGGCTTGGGGCTCGCGTGCGGTTGTGGCGTGATGCGAACAGTGTGGTCTCTGTCGAAGCGTCGGCGCGCGCCGGCGCGCTGATGACGGACGTTTCAGCGCCAGCGCTGCAACGGGCTGTGGAGGTCGAAGCACGCCTGTTGTGGTTGCGGAGCTTCCGCCTGCTGGAGCACGACTGGTTTGTCGATCTCCAGGGTGGTTATCGCCATCGCTTCCTCAGCGGCGACGCCTGGCGGCGCCAGGCGTCGACTGGAGAGATCCTGTTCGACGCCGCATTGGGTCTGCACCTGACTCCACGGGTGATGCTGTTGGCTCAGAATTTCTCGGTGTTCGCGGAGTCGGGCGCCGAAGGCGCGTCCAGTCACAAGGCGCAGCTCAGTCTGGCTTACAGGCTGTCCAAATCCTGGACGCTGCAAGCTGGCGCGATGGCGACCTATGCCGGGGATCGGGCCTGGCGCGAAAAGGCCGTCGTGCTCGGCGTCTGGCGCAGCTTTTCACCATGAAACTGGCGTCGCCACGCTGGCCCATAGCTGCAAGGCGTGACGCGCCAGCCCTCAAACAGACCTTGCGCCATGGGCGTCGCGACCTTGGCGTCGCGACCCTAGCGCCTCGAGTGGGGGCTGCTTTCGCCAGTGCCCTGCGCATTTGGCCGCCCTCACGGCCAAGGCCGAGCTGGCGGCGCGTGGGTGGCGAGCCCGGAAGTGAAGAGGTCGACGCAAACCCATCGCGTGTAAGACGTGGATGCCCGTGACGAGCACGGGCATGACGGCGGAGTGGCGGAAAGTCTGTAAGGTCACGGGCATATGGCAAAGCGGCGGAGCGGCAGACGGGGGAGGGGTGGGCGGGCCGAGTGGCGAACTTTCGGTGACGCTGGGGTGAGGAAGGCGCAAGGGGAAAGGTGCAGGCGGCGAGGCACAAGAGGGACGGCGCAAGTGGGACGGTGCAAGAGGAAGGGTGCAGAGAGGGAAGGATCAGGAGCGGTGGGGCTGAGCTGAAGGTACATAGGCGCCCGGAGGCCATGGGGCGGGCGTTGCGGCGGGGGGAGTCATACAAAGCGCGGAAAGCCAAGTGGCGAAAGGGTAGACTGGTGGATGTCACGGCGCCGGGGCGCACCGTACCGGGCCGTGGCGCTCTCGGAAAGCGATGCGATGCGACGCGACGATCGTCAGCACGCGTATGTCATTCTCACCAAGGTTCCGCTTTGCTGAGAGCCCGCGCCACCGTCATCCCCGTGCTCGTCACGGGGATCCACGCCTTGTGGTTTCCGTGATCGGATACGCCGGGGGGCAGTCGTCCCACTGTCGCCGCAGGTCGGCGCTCGGCAGCGACATGCTCGCCCGATCAGGGCGCCGGGGCGACAGAGCCCCTGCTGCCGCTCATAGTCAGGCCCGTGTCTCCGCTGCTGCTCCCAGGTCGGGCGGCAGAACTGAATAGTCGCAAGAATCTGGTTGGCGGGAGAGGAGCGTCGGGGCGCAAGGCATGCGGCGCCGGCTACCCACGCCAGTGAGCGCCGTGTGGGGGGGGCGGGGCGCCGCCACCGGCTCAGGCGACTTCTCCGTCGAATGAGACGCCGCTCTGCCTGAGCCTAGCGGCGGCCTTGCACAAGTGCGATCGAGGGGGATGCGCTGCAGAAGCATCCCCCCGCCACGCCCGCGAGGTCGAGACGCATCAGCCGGCGGGTGCTTTGCCTAACGACCGCCTGGGCAATGATCGCCCGGCCCAGAGCTCCCGGCCAGAACACTTGCCAAAGCACGCCCGGCCCAGCGCGGCTGGGCCCAAAACACTCGGCCCAAAGCACCCGGCCCAAAAATACCTGGCGCAACGATCACGTGGCCCAATGCGGGACCTGGCGCAACGCGGCCTCTGCCTGACGCAGGGCAAGGAGCAAAACCTGCATCGGCGCAACGCGAAAAAGGCGCGACCTGCGTCGCGCCTTCCAAAATCTCGTCTGAACCGCGTGGTCCGGACTAAATTAGCCGAGCTGGATCGAACCAGCTTCCGGACCCTTGGGGCCTTCAACCAGCTTCACGATGACCTGCTGGCCTTCCTGAAGCTCGTCGATGCCGGAGCGCGACAGGGCGGACTGGTGAACGAACACGTCCTTGCCGCCACGCTCCAGAGCGATGAAGCCGAAGCCACGCTCAGGGTTGAACCACTTGACGATGCCAGCTTCCTCCGGAACGCCGTCGAGCACCGACGGGTCGAAGAAGCGGCCGCCAGGACGACGCGGGCCGCGGTCGCCGAAGCCGCCACGGTCGCCGCCGAAGCCGCCGCTGCGCGGGCCACGATCGCCGAAGCCGCCGCGGTCGCCATAGCCGCCGCCGCCGCCGAAGCCGCCGCTGCGCGGGCGCGGAGCCTCAGCAGTGCTGGTGTCGACGTCGATGACCTGGGTCACCTGTGCGCCCTTCTGGCCCTGGCCGACGCGAACGGTCAGCGTGGTGCCAGGCTCAAGCGTCTGGTGGCCAGCGGCCTCAACGGGACGAATGTGAAGGAAGGCTTCGCCCGACCCATCGGTCAGCTGCACAAAGCCAAAGCCTTTCTGGGCGTTAAACCATTTCACAGTCGCGCCAACCTCAGGACCGCCGAAGTCGGACTGGCGCGAGGCGAAGGACGGCCGGGAAGGCATGGGAGGCGCCATCTCGTGTGCCCACGGATCAGGGGCGTGGTCACGGGAACGGCGGCGGTCTCGGAAATCGTTGTCTCGGCTCATCCGGATACTCAGCTTGAAAAGTTCGAAGGCGCGATCGCTACTTGAACGGCCAGGATATTAGTAACCGTACTTTTTGCGTGTTGAAAGGGGGTAAATGCCCCGGAACGCATAATCTTTTAGGACCAGGCCAAAAGTGATCCGGCCGGCCCTTGTGGTCTGTAGCGCCCAATTCTGCAAATTGTCACAGGTATAATCGCAGCTGGGCGGCGTCTGGTTGCAGATGATGTTCGCATTTGTCTCATTCGAGGCCAGATTGCCCGAAAAAGCGGCGCGTACGCTGCGGTCTGTCGGGCTGATTCACTGTCTTTATATCGCTGCAATGTGATCCTGGCCGCGTCTCGCCTCAGCGCAATCTGGCGCTATCCGCTGGCGCAGGCGCGTGCGGCTCTCGCCGTGCGTATCGACTTGTCCGGCGCCGTTGCCTAAACCGCTTAAATCCGATCTGATCCACGCGCTGAACAATGGGCCCGGGGGGCCGCCACAGGCGGACGTCTGAACCGGAGCCGCAAGGGAGATCTGGCATGGCTGCCATTAATCAAGTTACCGATCTGACGCTGGATGGCGACGTCGCCGTCATCACGCTCAATTCGCCGCCGGTCAACGCCCTGTCGGCGCCGGTGCGCGACGGCCTGTTCAATGCCTTCACGGCAGCCATCAATGATCCGGCGGCGAAGGCCATCGTGTTGATCTGCGCCGGCCGCACCTTCATCGCTGGCGCGGATATCTCGGAATTTGGCAAGGGCCCGCAGGGCGCCTCGCTGCACGACGTGCAGGCGCTGATGGAGAACGCGCCGAAGCCGGTGGTCGCCGCCATCCATGGCACCGCCCTTGGCGGCGGTTTCGAGGTCGCCCTCACCGCCCATTATCGCGTCGCCGTGCCGTCCGCCAAGGTCGGTCTGCCGGAGGTCAAGCTCGGCCTGCTGCCGGGCGCTGGCGGCACCCAGCGCCTGCCGCGCCTCGTCGGCCCTGAAGTCGCGCTGAAATACATGACCTCGGGCGATTTCATTGGCTCGAAGGTGGCGCTGGCCAGCGGCCTCGTTGATGAGCTGGTGGAAGAGGGCAAGCTGCTCGAGGGCGCCGTCGCCTTCGCCCGCAAGCTGGTCGCCGAGAACCGCCCGCTCAATAAAGTGCGCGATCTGCAGGACAAGGTCGAGGCTGCGCGTGGCAAGCCGGAGATCTTCGCCGATTTCCGCAAGGCCAACGCCCGCAAGTTCCGCGGCTTCGAGGCGCCGGAAGCCAATATCAAGTGCATCGAAGCGGCGGTGAACTTGCCGTTCGATGCGGGCATGAAGGAAGAGCGCCGGCTGTTCGAAGGCCTGGTCAATGGCTCGCAGTCTGCCGCCCAGCGCTACATTTTCTTCGCCGAGCGCACCGCCGCCAAGATCCCGGACGTGCCGGACGCAACCCCTGTGCTGCCGATCGCCAGGGTCGGCGTCATCGGCGCCGGCACCATGGGCGGCGGCATTTCGATGAATTTCCTCAGCGCCGGCATTCCGGTGACCATCGTCGAGATGCAGAAGGAGGCGCTCGAGCGTGGCGTCGCCATCATGCGCAAGAACTATGAGAACACGGCGAAGAAGGGTCGCCTGACCCAGGACGACGTCGAAAAGCGCATGGGGCTGCTGACCCCGAGCCTCGACCTCAATGACCTCGCCGATTGCGACATGGTCATCGAGGCTGTCTATGAGAACATGGACATCAAGAAAGAGGTGTTCAGCAAGCTCGACGCCATCGTCAAGCAGGGCGCCATCCTTGCGTCAAACACCTCTTACCTCGACGTCAACGAGATCGCCTCGGCGACGAAGCGGCCGGAGTGGGTGATCGGCACCCACTTCTTCTCACCCGCCAATGTCATGAAGCTGCTGGAGATCGTGCGTGGCGACAAGACCTCGAAGGAGGTCATCGCCACGGTGATGAAGTTGTCGAAGAAGATCGGCAAGGTGCCGGTGCTGGTCGGCGTCTGCCACGGCTTCGTGGGTAACCGCATGCTGGCCCAGCGCCAGCGTGAGGCCAACAAGCTGGTGCTCGAAGGCGCGCTGCCGTGGGACATCGACCGCGTGCTCTACAACTTCGGCTTCCCGATGGGTCCGTTCGCCATGTCCGATCTCGCCGGCCTCGACATTGGCTGGCAGAAGGAGACCTCCAGCTCGTCGACGCTGCGTGAGGTGCTGTGCGAGATGGATCGTCGCGGCCAGAAGAACGGCAAGGGCTTCTACGATTACGACGCCAATCGCAACGCCACGCCGTCGGCGGAGGTTGAGCAGGTCATCCTTGATTTCGCGAAGAAGCAGGGCATCACCCGCCGCCAGATCTCCGATGAGGAGATCCTCGAGCGCTGCATCTATCCGATGATCAATGAGGGCGCGAAGATCCTCGAAGAGGGCAAGGCCATCCGTGGCTCCGACGTCGATATCGTCTGGATCAACGGCTATGGCTGGCCGGTGTATCAGGGCGGTCCGATGTTCTATGGCGACCTGATCGGCGCCGACAAGGTGCTGGCCCGCATGAAAGCGTTCCAGCAGCAGTATGGCGACGACTTCAAGCCGGCGGCGCTGCTGGAGAAGGTGGCGGCTGACGGCAAGAAGCTGCACCAGCTCTGATAGCCTCATCGCGCGTGACGACGGGTCCGGCTACGGCCGGACCCGTTTTTGTTTGCGGCAGGCTTGCGGACGAAGCCGCGCCTTGCCTATGGGGGCGCTGCGGCAGGCGGCGGCTGGCGGCTGGCGGGCGGATAGCGCCTGGGTCAGGCGTCCTCGCGACAGGCTTGACCTTTGCCGTCGGGTGGCGTCGAAATAGGCAGGCAGGCGCGGCGACCTGCGGATCCGCGTTTTCCCCGGAGCTCCCGTGCGCGTGCTGATCATCGAAGATGAGGCCATCCTGGCGCTCGAGTATGAGATGCTATTGGAAGACCTGGGGTGCGAGCCCGTCGGCGTGGCGCAGGATTCTTCCTCGGCCCTGCGCCTGGCGGTGGAGTTGCGCCCCGATCTCGCCCTCGTCGATATCAACCTGCTTGACGGCATGACGGGCGGTCACGTCGGGCGGACGCTCGGGCGCGACAATGGCATTGCGGTGCTCTATGTCACCAGCGAGGCGCGGCACGTCGACCTGCGCCAGGATGGGGTGCTGGGTTCACTGGCAAAGCCGTTCACGTCAAGGGTCTTCGCCTCGGCGATCGATTGGGCCCGGGTGGTCGTTGCAGGCGACCGCGCCGCGCCAGCGCCTGCGGGCGTCATCACCGCCAGGCGGTAGGTCCGATAACCACAAGGCGCGTCCCCGGGAGTCGCGCCTTGCCTGAGTGCGCGGGTTTCGCCACATTTCCCCGTTGCCGCCGCCGCTCCGCCCAAGGCCGCTCCGCCCAAACCGCTCCGCCCAGGGCCGTTCGGCCAGCCGGGCCCGCCTCGGTCCGCGCAGGCCGCACGAATTGGCGCAAGGCGCAAAATCCCTGCCTGCCAGACACTGTGGTGTAGCCGGGACCCGTGGCGCGGGCGCCTTGTGGCGCTGGGCGCGCAGCCTGCCTCATGGCGTTTTCCAGCGAAATTAACGATCTAACGCTTGATCAAGGGTTGCGTTTGTCGGCCCCATGTTGACAATTGTGAGCATAAACGGGCGACAGTCTGTCCGAACGGTTGCAAATGCCACTGCTTGTGGCGACAATGTCGAACCCAAAAAATAAAACGACGATCGGGTTTTCAGGGAGGGAGTTCATGCGTGACAGGACGCAATCGGCGCTCGCACTGCGCCGCAATCAAGCTGGCCCGGATGACTCCGGCCGTCATTTTCTCAACATTTAGCGCCGGGTAGCCCAGCATGTCAGGACCTCTACTGTCCGTGCGGGATGTCGCCGTACGTTTCGGCGGCATCGTCGCGCTCGGCGGCGTCTCGTTCGATCTTCCGTCCCAGCAGATTAATGCGCTGATCGGGCCGAACGGCGCCGGCAAGACCACGCTTTTTAACTGCCTCAGCAGGCTGTACACGCCCACCAGCGGCGACATCCTGTTTGAAGGGCAGACGCTGCTGTCGCGGCCGGCGCATCGCATCGCCGAAATCGGCATCGGCCGCACCTTCCAGAATCTGGCGCTGTTCCAGAACCTGTCGGTGCTCGACAACGTCCGTATTGGCAGCCACTGCCAGACGCGCGGCGACTATATCAGCGACGCGCTGTCGCTGCCGTGGAGCCGTGCGACGGAGAAGGAAATCGACCACACCGCCCGCCAGATCATCAAATATCTGGAACTGCAGTCGGTGATGCACCGTCGTGTGGGCGATTTGCCGTTCGGCACGCAGAAGCGTGTGGAGATGGCGCGCGCCCTGGCCTCGAAGCCGAAGTTGCTGCTGCTCGACGAGCCAGCCGCTGGTCTGAACCACGGTGAGGTGGAAGAGCTTGGCGACCTGATCAAGCATGTCCGCGATGACCGCAAGCTCACCGTGTTGCTCGTCGAGCACCACATGAGCCTGGTGATGTCGATTTCGGACCGCGTGGTCGCCCTGAACTTTGGCCGCAAGATTGCTGAAGGCACCCCTGCAGAAGTGCAGAACAACCCTGACGTTATCGCTGCTTACCTCGGGACCGAACA
Organism: Camelimonas sp. FR25; assembly: GCF_059740505.1. Lineage (NCBI taxonomy): Bacteria > Pseudomonadati > Pseudomonadota > Alphaproteobacteria > Hyphomicrobiales > Chelatococcaceae > Camelimonas > Camelimonas sp. FR25. Next base: position 47,678 of record NZ_JCAWFG010000073.1, read on the forward strand.
ATGACAAAGCTTCTCGAAGTCAAGGGGCTGCACGCCAGTTACGGCCAGACCAAGGTTCTGCATGGTCTGGACTTCGCGATCGAGCAGGGCAGCGTCACCACGCTGCTGGGCGCCAATGGCGCCGGCAAGACCACCACGCTGCGCGCCCTGTGCGGCATGATCAAGCGCTCCGGCGACATCCTGCTCAATGGCGAGCAGATCAACCGCAAGCAGACCGAAGACATCGTGCGCGTGGGCGTGGCCCATGTTCCGGATGGTCGCGGCACCTTCACCCGTCAGACGGTGGAAGAAAATCTGCAGCTGGGCTCGATGGCCCGCTCCGACAAGCCTGGCATCGCCCAGGACCTGGAGCTGGTCTACAGCTACTTCCCTATCCTGAAAGAGCGTCGCACCCAGCAGGCAGGCCTGCTGTCGGGTGGTGAGCAGCAGATGTTGGCCGTTGGCCGCGCGCTGATGCTGCGCCCCAAGCTGATGCTGCTTGATGAGCCGTCCTTCGGCCTCGCGCCGATGATCACGCGTGAAATCTTCCAGATTTTCCGCGAGCTCAACTCCAAGGAAGGGGTCAGCATGCTCGTTGTGGAGCAGAACGCCCAGATCGCCCTTGAGCTGGCTGATCAGGCATATCTGCTCGAAACCGGGCGCATCGTGTTCTCTGGACGTTCGGATGACATCCGCGACGACGAGAACCTTCGCAAAGCCTATCTGGGCTACTGAGGAGCCGACTGATGGAACTCCTTGTTCAGCAAATCATCGCGGGCATCTCGACTGGCTCAATTTACGCCTGCGTCGCGCTCGCCGTCGTCATGATCTATGTCGCCATCGGCCACCTGAACTTTGCTCAGGGCGAAATGGCGATGTTCTCGACCTTTATCGCCTGGCAGCTTCTCGCCTGGGGCGTCCCATACTGGGCGACGTTCTTCCTCACCATCGCCATCTCCTTCATCGGCGGCGTGGTGATCGAACGCGTCATCTTCAAGCCGCTGGATAATGCGCCGGTGCTCAGCCACGTGGTGATGTTCATCGCGCTGCTGACCATCATCACCTCGGCGGCCGGCTTTATCTGGGACTTCTCGATCAAGACCTTCCCGTCGCCGTTCGGTTCGGCTCCGCTGTTTGGCTCAAGCCTGATCAGCGCACACCAGGCCGGCATGATGGCGGTGACCCTGATCCTGCTCCTCGCCCTGTTCTTCTTTTTCAAGTACACCCGCGTTGGTCTGGCGCTGCGCGCCTCGGCTGACAACCCGGTGTCGGCTCGCCTCGTCGGCATCCGCGTGTCGTGGATGATCGCCCTTGGCTGGGGCCTCGCGGCAGCCATCGGCGCTGTCGCCGGCATGATGGTCGCTCCGGTGGTGTTCCTTGAGCCGAACATGATGCTGGGCATCCTCGTGTATGGCTTCGCCGGCGCTGTGCTTGGCGGTCTCACCAGCCCTGGCGGCGCCGTGCTCGGCGGCTTCCTGGTTGGCGTTATTGAGAACCTCGCCGGCACCTTCATTCCCGTCATCGGCGGCGAACTGAAGCTGACCATCGCCCTGTGCATCATCGTTCTGGTGCTCGTCCTGAAGCCAGGTGGCCTCTTCGGCCGCGTTGCGATCCAGCGGGTGTAATCATGTCTGTCAATATTGATGAAGCGGCCTCGCATCCGCCGGTCGAAGCGGCGATCGAAACCAATCCGCTGGGCCGTGACCGCACCCTGCGCATTGTCTTCAACATCGCGCTGCTGATCGCCCTCCTGGCCCTGCCTTTCGTCACGAAGAGCTTCTTCGTGTTCCAGATCACGATGGTGCTGATTTACGCCATCGCGATCCTCGGCCTGAACCTGCTGACTGGCTTCAACGGCCAGTTCTCGCTGGGCCACGCCGCCTTCTACGCGATCGGCGCCTACACGGCGGCGATCCTGATGGACAAGGCCGAAATCGCCTATTTCTGGACGCTTCCGGTCGCGGGCATCATCTGCTTCGTGTTTGGCTTCCTGTTCGGTCTGCCAGCGCTGCGTCTTGAGGGTATTTACCTCGCCCTCGCCACCTTCGCGCTGTCAGTCGCCACCCCCCAGATCCTCAAGCTGTCGCCGCTTGAGCATTGGACTGGCGGCGTGCAGGGCATCGTCATCATGAAGCCGGACGCGCCGTTTGGCTTGCCGCTCAATCAGGACCAGTGGCTGTACTTCTTCACGCTCGCCGTGACCGCCCTGATGTTCTGGCTGGCCCGCAACCTGCTGCGCAGCCGCACCGGTCGCGCCATGATGGCTATCCGTGACAACCCGATCGCCTCGCGGTCGATGGGCGTCAACAACTCGCTGTACAAGGCCACCACCTTCGGCATCAGCGCCACCTTCACCGGCATCGCCGGCGCTCTCGGCGCCATCGTGGTGCAGTTCGTGGCCCCGGACAGCTTCACCGTGGTGCTGTCGATCGCCCTGCTCGTCGGCCTCGTGGTTGGCGGCGTGGGCTGGGTTCCTGGCGCGTTCTTCGGCGGTCTGTTCGTCCTGTTCGTCCCGAACATCGCCGAGCACATCTCCAAGGGTCTGTCGGGCGCCTTCTACGGCCTGATCCTGATGTTCCTGGTGTTCGTCATGCCATCTGGCGTGGCTGGCTTCCTCGCCCTCATCCGCTCCAAGCTGGGTAGGTGAGGACATGGACGGCCCCCCTGACAATCGGTTCGCCGGGCGGGGGATAAAGGAATACGCAAGTGCGTATGTGTGCGCGGCGGCCCTCTGGGCCGCCGCGTTTTTGTTGTGTGGGGACCCCGGCGGATAAGCTCGCGGGTTCACGGCCCGCCGCATTGAAACAGCAATCGGGGCCCCGATCATGGGGAGTAAACGATGCGTTTTGATCGTAAGCGGCTTCGCCCGGCGCCAGCCTGGCGTATGGCGAAACTGGCCGCCGCAGGGCTCGGTTTGCTGACGGCGCTGGGCGCCTCAGCCAGCGCCACAGACAAGAAACATGGTCCGGGCGTCACCGACACTGAAATATTGTTCGGCCAGACCATGCCCTATAGCGGGCCGGCCTCCGCCTATGGGGTGATCGGCAAGGCGGAAGAAGCCTATTTCCGCATGGTCAACGACAACGGCGGCATCAACGGCCGCAAGTTGCGCATGCTCAGCTATGACGATGGCTACAGCCCGCCCAAGGCGGTGGAGCAGATCCGCAAGCTGGTCGAGCAGGACAATGTGCTGTTCACCTTCCAGACGCTCGGCACGCCATCCAACGCCGCCGTGCAGAAATACATGAACCAGAAGAAGGTCCCGCAGCTGTTCGTCTCCACTGGCGCCTCGCGCTTCTCGGAGCCGAAGGAGTTCCCGTGGACCATGGGGTTCAATCCGACCTATCTCACCGAGGGCCGGATCTATGGCCGCTATGTGCTGGCCAATCAGCCGGACGCCAAAATCGCCATCCTCTACCAGAACGATGATTTCGGCCGCGAAGTGGTTGTTGGCTTCAAGCAGGGGCTGGGCGAGAAGGGCAGCAAGCAGATCGTCTCTGAGGTGTCCTACGAGGTCACCGATCCGACCATCGACTCGCAGATGGTGAAGCTGAAGAACTCCGGCGCGACCGTGTTCCTCAACCTCACGACGCCGAAGTTCGCCGCCCAGTCCATCCGCAAGGCGGCGGAGCTGCAGTGGAAGCCGGTACATCTGCTGACCGTAAACTCGGTGTCCATCACCCAGGTGCTGATCCCGGCGGGCGTCGAGAACGCCACGGGCATCCTGAGCATCGGCTATCTCAAGGACTGGAAGGACCCGGAGTGGCAGGATGACGCCGGCATGAAGAAATGGTCGGCGTATATGGACAAATATATGCCCGGCGCCGACAAGGACAACGCTGCCTATCTCTACGCTTACACCGCGGCGCAACTGATGGAGCATGTGCTCAGGGCGGCGGGCAATGACCTCACCCGCGAGAACATTATGAAGCAGGCGGCCGGGCTGAAGAATGTGCCGCTCGACCTGCTGCTGCCTGGCATGACAGTGAACACCAGCCCGGATGATTATCTGGTGATCGAGCAGATGCGCATGGCGCGCTTCGACGGCAAGCGCTGGGTGACCTTCGGCGACCTCATCGACGCCTCCAACGTCAAGAACTGAGGCCGGCCTGCGAGCCCTGGCCAGCGCCCGCCCACTGGGCGCTGGCCTCAACTGGGTGAGCGGCAAATCTCGCAGCCCTGTCCCATGAGCGGCGTCGCCGTCGCCGCCGGGCGAGGTCGTGCTGCCTGCACCGCTCCGATAAAGGCGCTGATAGCGCCGCATGATGGACAATCTATAAAAATCACCGACGTCGTTAGGCTTGGCTTCCGCAAAGCCGCCTGGAATACGCGCCGCCACCCCGGAGGCTGTCCCGATGTGCCGCAAACCCCTTTCTGGCTATGGCTTTTTCACGCCACGCGCGGAGGGGCTTGGCAGCCACGCGAGGCGTCGCTACCACAAGGGAGATGCGATCGCGAAGAATAGATAATTGAGGGGGCGCGGATGGCGCAGAACATCTCACTGACCCGTCGGTCCGTGGTGCTGGCGGCGGCGTTGCCCTGGTTCCATGCCAGCCTCGGCTCGCGCGCCGCGGCGCAGCAGCCGCAAGCCCAGGCACAGGTCCAGGCCCAGGCCCAGGTCCAAGACGGCAAGCGCTATGACCCCGGCGCGTCCGATACGGAAATCCGCATCGGCTCGATCTTTCCCTACAGCGGCCCGGCTTCGGCCTATGGCGTGATCGGCAAGGTGCAGGCCGCGTGGTTTCGCAAGGTCAATGACGAGGGCGGCGTCAATGGCCGCAAGATCACCTTCCTGAGCAATGACGACGCCTATAACCCGGCCAAGGCCGTGGAGCAGGTGCGCCGGCTGGTGGAAGGCGATGAGGTGCTGGCGATCTTCAATCCGCTCGGCAATCCCTCCAACACCGCCATTCAGCGTTATCTCAATGAGCGCAAGATCCCGCAGCTGTTCGTCGCCACCGGCACCACCAAATGGGGTGACTGGCGCAGTTTTCCATGGACCATCAGCGGCCAGCCGCCCTATCAGGCCGAGGCCCTGGTCTATGCCCGGATGATGCTGGACCGCACCCCCGACGCCAGGATCGGCGTGCTCTACCAGAATGATGATTTCGGCAAGGATTACCTCAAGGGGCTGCGTGATGGGCTTGGCGATCGCGCCCAGGCCATGCTGGTCGCCGCAGAGCCCTATGAGCTGTCAGACGCCACCATGGACGCCCAATTGGTGCGCCTGCGCGCCGCCGGGGCGACGGTGGTGTTCATCGCCGCCACCACCAAATTCGCCGCCCAGGCTATCCGGCGCATGGCGGAAATGGGCTGGACGCCGGAGCGCTATCTGGTCAGCGTGTCGCAGACCGTGGCCGGGACCATGCGTCCCGCCGGGCTGGAGAACGGCAAGGGCGTGATCTCATCCTATTACCTCAAGGATCCGGCCGACCCGGCCTGGGCGGACGACGCCGGCATGAAGGCGATGAACGCCTTTCTCGACCGTTATCTGCCGGATGTGGATCGCGACAACATCCTCAATGTCTATGGTTACGTGCTGGCGCAATTGCTCACCCATGTGCTGCGCGCCTGTGGCGATGATCTCACCCGCGCCAATGTGCTGCGACAGGCGTCCAGCATCCGTGATCTCAGGCTCGACATGCTGTTGCCGGGCATCGCCATCAATACAGGCTCCGACGATTATTTCCCGTTCAAGCAGCTGCAGCCGTTGCAATTTGACGGCGCCCGCTGGCGGCCGCTCGGGGCGGTGATCGCCGGCGACATCAGGATGTAAGGGCGCGGGGAGGGCGTGCGCCGGCGCTCCATGGCCGGCTGGCGCGTCCTGTGCGGGCGTATGGGAATTGCGTCCAGTCCGTCGCCGGCAGGCCAGGCCTGATGCGGCCGTCTGCGCGACCCGTCGGCCGAACGCTCAGGCCATCGTCCCGCCGCGCCCGGCGCCTCCTTGCCAGCCCCAAGCCGCCCGCCGCAACCGCGCGCACGCCGCAGTATATTCAACCGTCGTTCGGCTAACCTGGAAGAAAGTATTATCGCCAATGTGTTAAGCCGCTCAGGCGTGATTGCGCATTGCAATTGGTTGCATCTGAAACAAGATGGAAGGCAAGCGCGCAGGGCTCAACGATAGCGCGCCATCTTCAATCTGAAGGGGCAAGCCATGATGAAACTGGGGAGTTCGGGCGCACGGACGGCGATGATGGCGACGGCGGCGTGGGCCGCGGTCAGCGTTCTGTCCACCGCCGCTATGGCCGAGAAAAAATACGGTCCCGGCGCCAGCGATACAGAGATCCGCATCGGCAATGTCATGCCTTACAGCGGGCCCGCGTCCGCCTATGGCAGCATTGGCACCACCGAGGCCGCCTATTTCCGCAAGGTCAATGAAGAGGGCGGCATCAATGGCCGCAAGATCACCTTCATCTCCTATGACGACAGCTACAGCCCGCCCAAGGCGGTGGAGCAGGTGCGCAAGCTGGTGGAGAACGACAATGTGCTGGTGGTGTTCAACCCGCTCGGCACCCCATCCAACACCGCCGTGCAGCGCTATCTGAACCAGAAGGGCGTGCCGCACCTGTTCCTGGCCACCGGCGCGACCAAATGGGGGGATTACAAGAATAACCCCTGGACCATGGGCTGGCAGCCAACCTATCAGGGTGAGGGGCGCATCTACGCCAAATACATCCTCGACCACCACTCCAAGGGCAAGATCGCCGTGCTCTACCAGCATGACGACTTCGGCAAGGACTATCTGCAGGGGCTCAAGGATGGCCTTGGCGACAAGGCGAAATCGATGATCATCGCCGAGGAATCATACGAGCTGTCGTCGCCGACCGCTGACGCCCAATTGCTCAAGCTGCGCTCAAGCGGGGCGGATGTCTTCGTCAATATCACCACGCCGAAATTCGCCGCCCAGACCATCCGCAAGGTCTCTGAGGTGGGCTGGAAGCCGGTGCACCTGCTGGTCAATGTCTCGGTATCGGTGGGCGCGGTGATGAAGCCGGCTGGCTTTGAGAATGGCCAGGGCATCATGAGCGTCAATTATGTGAAAGACCCGACTGATCCAGGCCTGCAAAACGACCCGGGGGTCAAGGAGTGGCACGCCTTCATCGACAAATACATGCCAGGCGTCGACAAGACCCAGTCCAACTACGTCTATGGCTACAATGTCGCCCGCACCCTGGTGCAGGTGCTGAAGCAGGCCGGCGATAACCTCACGCGTGAGAACATCATGAAAGAGGCCGCCAATCTGAAGAACTTCGATCCAGGCATGCTGCAGAACGGCATCACCATCAACACCAGCCCCACCGATTATTATCCGATCGAGCAGGAGCGGATGATGCGCTTCGAAGGCGATCGCTGGGTGAACTTCGGCCCGGTGATCAGCGGCGCGATGAAATAGGCTGCTATGGCGTCATGAGCTGGCGCCAGGGGCCGCGTAAGGCGGCCCAGGTTCGCCGCTGGATCCGGCGGGGCGCGCGGGGAGCCGTGCGCCTTGCCTGCTTTTGGGCGCAGGCGAGGCGGCGCCTGAGGCGATCGCGCTCTCGGGCCCCCGGGGTCTCAGGGTCGCATGCCGCTAGCATCGTATGCCGCCAGGCATGGATGTCTTCAGGCGGCGCTTTGGCAGCTCAGATGCACCTTGCTGGCGAAGCTGGCGTCATCGCCCGTAACCAGCAGCGGCGCGGCCTCGGCCACGGCGTCGCACAGCTGCGACACCCATTCGCGCTCCGATTTGGCGAAATCATTGAGCACCCAGGCGTGCACCCGGTCCTTGTGGCCCGGATGGCCAATGCCCAGCCGCACCCGGCGATAGTCATTGCCGCACAGGCCGGTGATTGAGCGCAGGCCATTATGGCCGGCGTTGCCGCCGCCGCTCTTCACCCGCAATTTGCCAGGGGCCAGATCGAGCTCATCGTGGAACACCACCACGTCCTTCAGCGCGATCTTGTAGAAGCGCATGGCCTCGGCCACCGAGCGGCCGGATTCGTTCATATAGGTCTGCGGCTTCAACAGCACGACCTTGTCGTCGCCGATGGTCGCTTCCGAGGTCTGGGCCTGAAACTTGCTGCGGAACGGCGTCGCGCGATGGCGTCGCGCCATCTCGTCGATCGCCATAAACCCGATGTTGTGGCGGTTGCCGGCGTATTTGGCGCCTGGATTGCCAAGGCCAACGAACAGCAGCATGTCGCGCCCCTTCCTCGATGAACGGCATGGCCCTGCGCCGTGCACAGCTCAAGAAAAAGGCGGGGGCGTCGCCGCTCCCGCCAAAACGCTCGTCCTGCGCCCCACTGGCGTAAGGCCCGAGGATGCTGACGCATCCGCGACCTGACATGCCCAGTCGCTGCACAGGCCTGACCAGCGTCCGATGAGTCATGCTCATCGGCTGCTGGTATGCCGGATATCACGCTTCCGGAGCAGCCTCGCCCTCGGCGGCTTCCGGCGCAACGGTCGGAGCGACGATGCTGGCGATGGTGAAGTCGCGGTCGGTGATGCTCGGCTCAGCGCCGGCCGGCAGCTTGACAGCCGAGATGTGGATGGTGTCGCCGATGTTCAGGCCAGCCACGTCGATCTCGATGGCGTCCGGAATGGCGTTGGCCGACACGGTGAGGTTCACGGTGTGACGCACCACGTTCAGCGTGCCGCCGTCCTTCAGGCCAGGCGCAGCGTCCTGGTTGATGAAGTGCACCGGAACGTCCACGTCGATGGTGGCGTTGCGGGTGACGCGCAGGAAGTCGACGTGCAGCGGGGTGTCACGGACCGGGTCAAGCTGGTAGTCGCGCGGAATCACGCGCTCAACGCTGTCGCCGACCTTGATCTCGAAGATCGTGGTCATGAAGCCGCCGGCGTAAATCGCCTGGCGCAGCGGAGCGTATTCCACGGAGATCGGCAGCGGCTCTTTGCCAGCGCCATAAATTACTGCGGGCGAACGGCCCTGACGACGCAGTTCACGAGCGGCCCCCTTGCCGACCCGGGTGCGCGCCTCGGCAATGATCTGCTTGACGGCGGTCATGGTGAATTCCTTTTGTAATGCAAACAGCCGCCATGCGGCGGCCTCTGCCCGCGCCTCCAAGGGTGTCAGACGGGCAGGGGGCTTATAACCGCCTCAAGCCGTTGAGGCAACACGCTTGCGGGCAATCGATCCGCCAGCGCGAGGTTCACTGACGCCAGCCTCCCTGACGTGTCTGCAACGTCACAGGCGTGCGCAGAGGTCAGGCGCGCAGCCGCTCAGCCGCCGGCTGATGGCTTCTGCTGGGTGCGATAATCGCCAAAGGCGGCGTCACGCTCGCTCAACAGCTTCGAGACGCTGGCGCCATCGCGGCGGAACTGGCTGAAATAGGCCTTGCTCGCCTCCGTCGACAGGGCCAGCGCCTGCAACTCCGTGCCGGCCCTTATGCCAGCCCGCAGCCCCATGATCTCCATGGCGCGGTGCACGGCGCGCTTGTTGATCTGCTGCAACTCCGGCGGGGTCAGCGCCACCCGCTGCGCCATGGCCAGCACCTGGGCCTCCAGTTGCTCCGCCGGGAAAGCCCGATTGGCGAAGCCATCCTGGACCGCCTCAAGGCCAGAGATGGAGTCACCAGTCAGATACATCTCCATGGCCCGGCGCATGCCCACAAGCCAGGGGTGAAACTGGTTGTCAGGCGGGCTCATCAGCCGGGTGGGCGGATAACCGATCTGCGCGTCCTCGGCCACATAGACCAGGTCGCAGCAGGCGGCCAGCTCACTGCCGCCAGCGAGGCAATAGCCATGCACCTGGGCGATCACCGGCTTCTGCAGGTCCCAGATCCGCGTCCAGCCATCGACCACGTGGCGGGCCCATTGGCCCGGGCCCGACGCCGAATGATAGGGCTGGCCCTGGCTGCTGTCGCCGGACAGATCGTAGCCGGAGCTGAAGCAGGAGCCCGCGCCCTGGATAATGCTGACATGAACGTCAGGGTCGCGATCCGCCGCCTCCAGCGCTGCGAGGATGGCGGCGCGCAGCGCATTGCTCAGCGCGTTGCGCTTGTGCGGCCGGTTCAGCGTCAGCCGCCGCACCTTTGGGGCCGGCGCGTCGATCAGCAATACGGCGTCGTCGCCGGGCGGGCGCTGACCCTGGCCGGCGTCCTGTTGATCTGTCATGGGGCGTCCTCCTGCACCTTGTTTTAAGGCCAGTATCCCGCCCCAAACCGTCGCCGTCGAGCGGGCAAAACCCCCGCGCCGTCGCGCGTCGGCGCTCTGGCGTTCGTGGGCATGCAGATGTCAGCGTCAACGCTTCGGCGTGGACGCCCGCACAATTGGCGCACAGGCCAGCCGGTCGCCAGAATCGCCTGCTGGCTGGCTGACATAATCATCGGCTTTGGCATGGATCATCAGCGTGCGGCCAACGAGGTCGGAGGTGGCGCGGCCCGCGCCGCCGAGCGACAGCTTCGGCGCGAACACCTCGGCGCGCAGCACGCCATCGGCGCCCACCTGCTGATTGGGCAGATCGCCGGCGTGCGGGCCGCCCGGGGCCATATAGCCGTGCTGGGCGCCCGTCGGGTTGAAATGGCCGCCAGCGGCCTTGTTGCCGTCATGGGGGCTGCAGGCGCCGTGCTCATGGGCGTGCAGCGCGACCCATTGCTTCTTCGGCAGGCCGCGCACCTCAAGCCGGATCAGCACGCCAGAGGGCGTCTCGTAGAGCTGGGCGGTCCCGGCCTTGCCGCCGTCCTTGCCGACGAAGGCGGCGGTGGCGGCTGGGGCTGCGGCTGGAGCCGAGGGCGTCGCCGGCTGGGCGATGGCGGGCAGGCTGAGGCAGGCGGTGATCCCGGCGGCGAGCAGGGAGGCCGATGTCAGGGAGCGTCGTCCACAACGTCGTCCACTCATGGGCTTCATCCTTTCGAGGCTGCTGCGGAGGGCGGCAGCTTGAAGGGGAAGCGGGGCGAAATCGCGTCGGTTCCATGGCGCCTGCGCTGATGAGACGGGCTGAGCCGTGCAAGCCTTTGGCCAGAAGGGAATTTCAGGCACGGGGCCTGCGCTGGCCTCCGCGGAAGGCGCAAGGGTCCACGAGGCGCAAGGACGGGGTCAGGACGGCACGCCAGTAGCTGGCGGGCACAAAGCCTCATTCTGCCATTCTATCATCGCCCCAGCGCCTGCCGATCGCCCGCAAAGGGCGACGCCAGCCAGCCCAAAGCCCGACGCGCGGCCTCAGTCGTCCGCCGCCGGGCGCGGCGCGGCCTTGCCCGCCACAAACCTGCGCCAGCCGTCGGCGCGCAGGTCGCAGGCCGGGCAGGCGCCGCAGCCATAGCCCCAGTCGTGGCGCTGGCTGCGATCGCCGACGTAGCAGGTGTGGCTGGCTTCGATGATCAGATCGAGCAGCGGCTGGCCGCCCAGCTCCACGGCCAGCGCGAAGGTAGCGGCCTTGTCGCGCCACATCAGCGGCGTGTGCAGCACGAAGCGCGTCTCCATGCCGAGGTTCAGCGCCACCTGTAGCGCCTTGATGGTGTCGTCCCGGCAATCCGGATAGCCGGAATAATCGGTCTCGCAGACGCCGAGCACGATGTGCCGGCACCCCCGGCGATAGGCCACGGCGGCGGCGAAGGTGGCGAACAGCAAATTGCGGCCAGGCACAAAGGTGTTGGGCAGGCCGCTCTCATTGGCGACGATGGCGATGTCGCGGGTCATGGCGGTGTCGGAAATCGCCCCCAGCGCATCGAGCTTCAGCATGTGGTCATCGCCCAGCCGGCCAGGCAGCTGCGCCGTAGGCGTGGCGAAAGCGGCGCGAATGGCGTCGCGGCACTGCAGCTCCACCGCATGGCGCTGGCCATAGTCAAAACCGATGGTCTCGACTTCGCCAAAGCGGGCCAGCGCCCAGGCGAGGCACGTCGAGCTGTCCTGTCCGCCGGACAGCAGCACAAGGGCGCGGTCATTGTTCAGCTGCATGGGAGCTCCTGAAGGCGGCTGGCGCGGTGATGCTGGCCAGCGGGGCGGCGACGCCCGCTTATAACGCAAAAAGCCCGGAAGCGGCGGCGCTGCTTCCGGGCTGGCGATCAGATGGGGCGGGCGCTCAATCCAGGCCGCGACGATGCTGGGGCATCCGCGACCTGAGGCGCCAGTCGCCGCATTGGCCTGAGCAGAACCCGATCGGGCCTGCTCATCGGCCCATATCAGTCGAACAGGCTGGAGACGCTGCTCTCGGTGGCGGTGCGGCCAATGGCTTCGCCGATCAGCGGGGCGATCGACAGCACGCGGAAATTCTTGGCGACGCGCACCGCTTCGGTCGGCTGGATCGAATCGGTGATCACCATCTCCTTCAGGCTGGAGGAGGCGATGCGGGCCACGGCGCCGCCCGACAGCACGCCATGGGTGCAATAAGCGGTGACTTCCTTGGCGCCCTGCTTCAGGAGCGCTTCAGCGGCGTTGCACAGCGTGCCGCCCGAATCGACGATGTCGTCGATCAGGATGCAGGAGCGGCCGGTGACGTCGCCGATGATGTTCATCACCTCGCTCTCGCCGGGGCGCTCGCGGCGCTTGTCAACGATGGCGAGTTGGGCGTCGATGCGCTTGGCGAGGGCGCGGGCGCGCACCACGCCGCCCACGTCTGGCGACACCACCATCACTTCCTCACCGGCGAAGCGCTCCTTGATGTCGCGCACCATCACCGGGGCGGCGTAGAGATTGTCGGTGGGGATGTCGAAGAAGCCCTGGATCTGGCCGGCGTGCAGGTCCAGCGTCAGCACGCGGTCGGCGCCGGCGCGGGTGATCAGATTGGCCACCAGCTTGGAGGAGATCGGCGTGCGCGGGCCCGGCTTGCGGTCCTGACGGGCGTAGCCGAAATAGGGCAGAACGGCGGTGACGCGGCGGGCTGACGAGCGACGCAGGGCGTCGATGATGATCAGCAGCTCCATCAGATGGTCATTGGCCGGGTAGGACGTGGACTGGATCACGAACACGTCCTCGCCGCGCACGTTTTCCTGGATTTCCACGAACACTTCCATGTCAGCGAAGCGCTTGACCTGGCAGGTCGCCAGCGGCGTCTCCAGATACTGGGCGATCGCTTCTGCAAGCTGGCGATTGGAGTTGCCGGCGACGAGCTTGATGGAGGGTTTCATCCTGACGGCCATTCTCTTGGTGTGACCGGCGGCGCTGCGTGCGGCGACCGACCGGAACGGCCTATGGCAGGCCGGAATTCATGTGCAACGCCAGGCCGCAGGGACTGCGGAACTGCGGTTAACGGACGCTGCTGACTGGATGTCCGCGCTCTTACCAGCGACGACGCACGGGAACAACAGGAGTCTGCGCGGCAAATAAGGCGCGATCCGCCGAACCCTGCGGCGCCAGCCCGGCGGCGCGTCGGGCGAGGTTGGGTATTTATCACGTTATATCAGTGAATTAGCGCCATATCGCGCCGGGAATGCGGCGCGGCGTGCGCGCGCTGCGCAGTGGAGCCATCGTCGTGCGGCGGCATGGGTCCAGCATGGCGCCAGCCGGAGCGGCGAATGAGGCCCACGACCGTGTCACGGCGCAGGAGGCGGGCGGCTCGTCGCGCTTCAGCCCAGCTTCTGCCTTGGCTCTGGCGGGCGCCAGGCCATTGCGCGCCGACCTGCCAGTCGTGTCGACGTGCGCCGCGTTGTCGGCGCCCGGCCGTCGCCTGCTGTCACGTTTTGGCCACGCCCCGGTATTTTATCGGGCGGCCGACGCTTTGCGCCGACGTGGGCCCGCGGCCCGGTCGTCACTACTTGTCTGCGCCACTTTGCGTCGACCCGGACCTTGGCGCTGGCTTTGACATCTCGGCGCGGGCGCTTAAATCCAGCTGATGACCGTTTCCGCTGCGCCCACCGGACGAGACCCCGAACCGACGGCCGATGCCGAAGGCGCGCCGCAGACGGCTGCGCCGGCGAGGGACCAGACGGACACGCCAAGCGCCGAGCCCGCGGACGTGGGAGACGCGGCGAGCGCCGTCACGCGCTATGATGAAGGCTCCTCGGGCGTCGATCTCGACTTCGCCGCAAGCGACGCCGCGATGGCCAGCGGCGCCCTGGCCGCCGGGGCCGAGGTCATCCGCAAATTCTGGCGCACCCTGCCTGGCTCGCCTGGCGTCTATCGCATGTTCAACGCCGAGGGCGAGGTGCTCTATGTCGGCAAGGCGCGCAACCTCAAGAATCGCGTCGCCAGTTACACGCGTGGCGTCGGCCACGGCGGGGCGCGTACGGCGCGGATGATCGCCGCCACGGCGCGCATGGAATTTGTCACCACCCGCACCGAAACCGAGGCGCTGCTGCTGGAGGCCAATCTCATCAAGCAGTTGCGGCCGCGCTACAATGTGCTGCTGCGCGACGACAAGTCCTTCCCCTATATTCTGGTGACCTCGGGTCATCGCGCGCCGCAGATCGTCAAGCATCGCGGCGCCCGCAACCGGCCTGGCGACTATTATGGCCCCTTCGCCAATGCTGGCGCGGTGACGCGGACGCTGGACGCCATGGAGCGGGCGTTTTTGCTGCGCAGCTGCACCGACAGCTATTTTGAGAACCGCACCCGCCCCTGCCTGCAGTTCCAGATCAAGCGCTGCTCCGGGCCGTGCACCAATGAGATTTCGCCGCAGGACTATGATGGCCTGGTGCAGGAGGCCAAAGACTTCCTGTCTGGCCGCAGCACCCAGGTGCGGGCGCGCATGGCGCGTGACATGCAGGCGGCGTCGGAGAATCTCGAATTCGAGAAGGCCGCGCGCTATCGCGACCGGCTGGCGGCGCTGTCGGCGATCCAGTCGAGCCAGGAGGTCAATCCGCGCACTGTGGATGAGGCCGACGTCTTCGGCGTCGCCGAGCAGGCGGGCCAGTTCTGCGTGCAGGCGTTCTTTTTCCGCAACGGCCAGAACTGGGGCAATGTCTCATATTTCCCGCGCGCCGACCGCTCGATGGCGGCGGGCGAGGTGCTGGCGGCGTTCATCGCCCAGTTTTACGACGATCGCCCCTGTCCACGGCTGATCCTGACGTCGACCGAGCCTGATGAGCGGCCGCTGCTGGCCGAAGCGCTCAGCGCCAAAACCGGGCGCGCCGTCGAGGTGGCGACGCCAAAGCGCGGCGAAAAGCGCGATCTGGCGGACCATGCGGCGCGCAACGCCCATGAGGCGCTGTCGCGGCGGCTGGCCGAGACGGCGTCGCAACACAAATTGATGCAGGCGCTGGCGGCGGCGTTTGGCCTGCCGCGCCCGCCGCGTCGCATCGAGGTCTATGACAATTCCCACATCATGGGGACCAATGCGGTCGGCGGCATGATCGTCGCCGGGGTCAATGGCTTCGCCAAGACCCATTATCGCACCTTCAACATGCGCTCCGAGGATCTGACGCCTGGCGACGACTACGCCATGATGAAGGAGATGCTGCGCCGCCGCTTCGCCCGCCTGCTCAAGGAGGAGCCGCAGCCCGCGCCGGTCCTCGCCGCCGCCCTCCAGCCTCCCCAGGAAGGCGCCGGTCTCGCGCCAGACGATGAGGTTGATGCAGATGTGGACGCCGATGCGGACGCGGCCGCCATGCCGGCCTGGCCAGATCTGGTGCTGATCGACGGCGGTCGCGGCCAGCATGAGGCGGCCAAAGCGGTGTTCGCCGAGCTCGGGGTCAGCGGCGTGGCGCTGGTCTCCATCGCGAAGGGGCCGGATCGTGACGCTGGCCGTGAGAGCTTCTTCATCAAGGGGCGGGCGCCGTTCCGGCTGCCGCCGCGCGATCCGGCGCTGTATTTCGTCCAGCGGTTGCGCGATGAGGCCCACCGCTTCGCCATTGGCACGCATCGCGCCCGGCGCAAGAAGGACATGATGCGCAGCCCGCTGGATGAGATCGCGGGCATTGGCCCGGCGCGCAAGCGGGCGCTGCTGCTGGCCTTCGGCACCGCCAAGGCGGTGGCCGCCGCCTCACTGGACGACCTGATGCGCACGCCAGGCGTAAATGCCGCGACCGCCCGGGCTGTTTACGGTTTCTTTCATGATGGCGCCGGCTGATGAACGCTGTCATGCTCGCGGTGGTCTGCATCGCCTGCACACCTTGCCTGACGCTCCCATGCCATGCGCGCGCCCGCCGGCGCCGCCAGCCCCGATCATGAGCTGACTTCCCGTGACCAGACGCTCCACCGCCTACAGCCTGCCCAATCTGTTGACCTATGCGCGCCTGCTGGCTGTTCCGGCGGTGGTGGGCTGCCTGTTCTGGCCGCATGAGCACACCATGCGCTGGCTGGCGCTGGCGATTTACGCGCTGGCCGCCATCACCGATTATCTCGACGGCTATCTGGCCCGGGCCTGGTCGCAGCAATCGGCCATTGGCCGCATGCTCGATCCCATCGCCGACAAGGTGCTGGTCGCCGCCTCATTGTTGATGTTGTGCGCCGTGGGCGACATTCGCAGCTATTCGCTGTGGGCCGCCATCATCATTCTGTCGCGCGAGATCCTGGTGTCGGGCCTGCGCGAGTTCCTCGCCGAACTGCGCGTCAGCGTGCCGGTGTCGACGGTGGCCAAATGGAAGACCGCCGTGCAATTGCTGGCGGTCGGCATCCTGATTTCCGGCACGGCTGGCGAGGCGGTCGTCCCGCACGCCCGCGATATCGGCATCGTCATGCTGTGGGTCGCGGCGCTGCTCACCCTCTACACAGGCTGGGATTATATGCGCGCCGGCATCCGCCATCTGATCGCGGCGGACGAACAGAAGCGCTGACACGACATCCCTTGGGCGCGGCGCATCCGGTTCCGCCAGGGCCAGGGCGGCCCATGAGCCTTTCAGGTGATGGATGCGTCATCGCCCCGCAATGAAGCGCAGGTTTTCACCGCCAAACAGCACAACGCCCGCCGCAACCGCCGCTTGATGCAGCAGCTGGCTGGGCTGGCGTCTGCATCAGCCGCGCGGCGGTCCTCCGGCGCCGATCGCGCCAGAGGAACCGGCGGTTCACACCTTGATCAGCACCTCGGCGCTGTAATCATCCATCAGCGCCTTGCTGATGGCGCCGGGCGTAAAGCGCCAGTCGGCGATCTCGCTCACCGGCGTCACCTCGGCGGCGGTGCCGGTGATGAAGCACTCTTCGAAATCACCCAGCTCCTCCGGCATGATCACCCGCTCGCGCACCTCGATGCCGCGCCGTTTGGCCAGCGCGATGACGGTCTGACGGGTGATGCCGTTGAGGAAGGCGTCGGCCAGCGGCGTGTGCAGCACCCCATCCTTGGTGAAGAAGATATTGGCGCCAGTGCACTCGGCCACCTGGCCGCGCCAGTCGAGCATCAGCGCGTCGGCATAGCCATTGCGCTCGGCCTTGTGCTTGGAGATGGTGCAGATCATGTACAGGCCCGAGGCCTTGGCCCGCGACGGGATCGTCTGCGGGTCAGGCCTTCTGTAATCGGCCATGGTGATGCGGATGCCCTTCAGCCGCTCGGCCGGATCGAAATAGCTCGGCCATTCCCAGGCGGCGATCGCCACATGGATGCTGTTGCCGAGGGCGGAGACGCCCAGCGCCTCCGAGCCGCGCCAGGCGAAGGCGCGCACGTAAGAATCCGGCAGATTGTTCTTGGCGATCACCAGATCCTTGGCGGCGCACAGCTCGTCGACGGAATAGGGCAGGATGAAGTCGAGCAGCTCAGCCGACTGCTTGAGGCGCTCGGCGTGCTCGCGGGTCTTGAATATCTGCCCGCCATAGGCGCGCTCGCCCTCAAACACGCAGGAGGCGTAGTGCAGCCCGTGCGTCAGGATATGAATCCGGGCGTCCGTCCATGGCACAAGCTTGCCGTCGAACCAGATGAAGCCGTCGCGGCTGTCCATGGGTAGTGCGGACATGTATCTCTCCCTGTTCTTCCTGTGCGCCCGTCTTGCGCGGGCCAGTGAGCCTGTCGCCAGGGCATGACCGGTCGCCGCTGTCGCGGGCCGCGCCCCTGCTGATCGCCTTGTATGAAAACACCCCGACGGCCGTCGCCGGCCGATCGCATGGCGTAGAAAACGTTGCGCCGCACTGTCCGCTACAACCCGCCATGCTGACAAGTCCTGCTTTAGCTGCGCAGGGCTATATCCTGCCCGTTTGGCGCGGCCTCCAGCGCGCCGCCATCGCGACTTTTCCGCCCGATAGCGCTGCCAGCGCCGCGACTTGACGAGCTGGCGGCAAATCGTGATATGTCAATAGAGCTGACATAATGGAGGTTCATGTGTCTGACTGCCGGGTGAGCCAGTACCGGGCGGGAGCAGGCGACCCGGCGAAGCACGCCCCGGGCCGCGTCTCCGACGCTGACGCGGCGCCTGCGCTGGACATCATTGAACTGCTGTTTTTCTCCTATCGCGATTTCGTCGGCGACGCCGATCGCCGGCTGGCGGCGGATGGCTTTGGCCGCGCCCACCATCGCGTGCTGTATTTCGTCAGCCGCAATCCCGGCATGACGGTCGCCGGCCTGCTCGAGCTGCTGCGCATCACCAAACAGTCGCTCAATCGCGTGCTGAAGGAGCTGCTCGACAAGAACTATGTCACGCAGCGCGAAGGAGAGGCTGACCGGCGACAGCGCCTGCTGTACGTTACCGATGCAGGCGCGGCGCTCGCCCATGAGCTCGCCGTGCTGCAGAGCCAGCGCATCAATCGGGCGCTGGCCCAATGCGCCCCTGCGGCGCGGGAGCATGTGGTGCGGTTTCTCGATGCGCTGGTGGACTGGCCCGACACCGGGGCGGCCCGCATCGCCATCGGGCGGAATCGCTGACCGCCGCACGGCAGGCCGGGCCTGGCGCGGCGCCGCCGCTACGGCGCTGATGCGGGCGCCTCGGCGCTGATGGAGTGATGCAGATGGCCGCAGCCCGCGCCCGTGCGCCCTTGCTGGATGACGCGCCGCATGTGCTGGTGGTCGATGACGACCGCCGCCTGCGCGATCTGCTGGCGCGGTTTCTTGGCGACAATGGCTATCGCGTCACCGCCGCCGCCGACGCGGCCGACGCCGCCTCGCGCCTCGTGCACATGCAGTTCGACGTCATGGTGCTCGACGTGATGATGCCGGGCGAAAATGGCTTCGATTTCGCCGCGCGGCTGCGGCGCACGCTGAACACCCCGATACTGATGCTGACGGCGCGCGGCGACCCGCAGGACCGCATTCGCGGCCTCGAGATCGGCGTCGATGATTATCTCGGCAAACCATTTGAGCCGCGCGAGCTGTTGCTGCGCATCGGCGCGATCTTGCGCCGGGTCGCCGCCACCTCCGGCCCATCCGCCGCGCCGGAGCAGGTGAGCTTCGGCCCGTTCACTTACCGCCTCGACCGGGGCGAGTTGCGCCGGGGCGAGGAGGTGGTGCGCCTCACCGATCGCGAGCGCGAGATCCTCACCATCCTCGCCGGCCACAATGGCGAGAACGTGCCGCGCGAGGTGATCTCCGGCCATTCCGGTGGCGGCCCGGCGGCGGCCAGCGAGCGCACGGTGGACGTGCAGATCAACCGCCTGCGTCGCAAGATCGAAAACGACCCGGCCAATCCGGCCTGGCTGCAAACCGTGCGCGGCGTCGGTTACCGGCTGCTCGTGGATGGCTGACATGCAGACGCGGGACGCCGACGCGCGACTGCGAAGGCTGGGCGCCCAGACGCGACAGCTGCTGCGCGGCGCTGGCGCTGGCGCCCGTTCGGCGGCGGCCCTTGCGCGTGAGGCCGGCGGCGCCGTCATGGCCGCCGTGGGCCCGGCGACGCGCTCCTGGCGGTCCGCGGCGGAGCGCCGGGCGCCACGGGTCACAGCCTTCGCCCGAAAGGCGGGGGAGGCGCTGGCCGCGCCCCGGCGGCTGTGGCGGCGCATGGCGCGCTGGCTCGGCTCGGTGATGCCGAAGGGCCTCTACGCCCGCTCGCTGATCATCATCATCGCGCCGATGCTGCTGCTACAATCCGTCATCGCTTATGTGTTTCTGGAGCGTCACTACCAGACCGTGACCCGGCGTATGTCCTCCGCCGTCTCCGCCGACATCGCCGCGCTGATCGACGTCTACCAGAGCTATCCGCAGGATACCGACGACCAGACCATCACCCGCATCGCCGCCGACCGGCTCGGCATGGATATTGATTTTCTGCCTGGCGACCGCCTGCCGCCGCCGCAGCCCAAGCCGTTCTTCTCGCTGCTCGACGGCGTGCTGTCGGAGGAAATCCGCAAGCAGGTGGCGCGGCCGTTCTGGATCGACACCGTAGGCAAATCCAGCCTGATCGAGATTCGCGTCCAGCTCGACAATACGGTGATGCGCATTCTGGCGCGGCGCAGCCTTGCCTATGCCTCCAACTCGCACATCTTCCTGATGTGGATGTTCGGCACGGCGCTGGTGCTGATGATTGTCGCCATCCTGTTCCTGCGCAACCAGATCCGGCCGGTGCTGCGGCTGGCCGACGCCGCCGAGGATTTCGGCAAGGGCCGCGAGCCGAATTTCCGGCCGCGCGGCGCGGCGGAAGTGCGCCGGGCCGGCGTCGCCTTCATGGAGATGAAGCGCCGTATCGAGCGCGCCATGGAGCAGCGCACCACCATGCTCAACGGCGTCAGCCACGATCTGCGCACCATCCTGACCCGGTTCAAGCTGTCGCTGGCGCTGATGCCCGACGACGACCCGGACGTCGCCGACCTGCGCAAGGACGTCGACGAGATGACGCGCATGCTCGAGGCCTATCTCGCCTTTGCCCGCGGCGACGCCGAGGAGCAGGCGGACGAGACCGATGTCGGCGAATTGCTTGAGGACGTGCAGCTCGACCTCGAACGGGTCGGCCACAATGTCAGCCTCAGCACCTCGGGGGATTTGCGGGTGAAGGTGCGCGAGGATTCCTTCCGCCGCCTCGTCGTCAACCTCGCCTCCAACGCCGCCCGCCACGGCGCGACCATCGCCCTCGCGGCCATGCGCGACGCCCGCTGGCTGGTGGTGACCGTGGATGACGATGGCCCGGGCGTGCCGCCCGAGCAGCGTGAGGAGGTGTTCAAGCCATTCGTGCGACTCGACGAGGCGCGCAATCAGGACGAAGGCGGCTCCGGCCTCGGCCTCGCCATCGCCCGCGATATCGCCCGCTCCCACGGCGGCGATGTGGTGCTGCAGGACAGCCCGCTCGGCGGCGTGCGGGCAATGGTGCGCGTGCCGGTTTAACCCAGGACACCGTTACAGGGTGGCGTGGGTTGCCAAAACCGGGCGCATCCGGGGCCGATTGCACTGGCGGCAAGAACATCGGGTGGATGCGTGCGTGCAGGCCCCAACGATCATGCTCCAGAAAGACTTAGCTTGTCGGGCGCGCCTTACGGTGGTGGCGGCGGGCCGGGTGGTGGGCGCGAGGCGGCGTTGGGGTCATATTGGCGATAACCGGATTGGGCGTGTGCTCAAGCGTGGCGCCGCTGGCGGCGTCGGCTGCCATGCCCACCACGCCGCCGACCAGCACATTGCCTGCGAACCCTGCGGCGCCGCTACTGGCGACCCGGGTCTGCACCGGGATCTGCACTTCCTGATAGCCCGCCTTGCTGAATATTGCAGTGAACTCCGCTTTGCGTGACACCGTGAGGGTGCAGGGCGTGATGCAAGTCTGCCCCGCAGAAGTGCGCATCTCCGCCGCAGCCGGCTCCGACTGGAAGGTGACCTGGTTGGTCGTGCCGCGCGTGATGGTGGCGCAGCCGCCGAGCGCGAGGGCGCTCAGAGCGAACGCGGTGGCAATCGTGAGATTTTTCATGAAATGGGTCGCCTGGGAGTGGGTTGCGCCCATGATCTGAGGGGGCGATGCCCATCGCTGCAACCATTGGGTCGATTAATGGTGTGGAGATGTGCTGTTGCAATACAAAGGTATAATTAGTTCGGCGCAGTACGATACGAAGGCTCGCCGAGCATTCTTGCTGCAAATTTCGCAGCCTGGCGCCAAATCGCTTGCCCTGAACTTCAGCATAGGCCGCGCGTCACAGTGGGCAGGGGCAGATTGACCGCACCGCATTGGAGGCGCTGGCAGGCAGCTGCCGCCTGTTCGCTTTGGAGCGACCTCAGGATGGCGCTCAAGTCGGGACCTGAGAGCGTCTGAATGCAGCGCGTCGGGCGCCCAGGCTCGTGTGGCGGCCTATGTTTGCGCATTGGCGCAGTTTGCCCATGCGCAACGTGCCGCAGTGATCAGCCCAGTCAGACTGGCGCTGCAGTGTTATCGCCTTTGCCGGCTCGCGCTTCTGGCGCATCGGCGCCATCGGCGTCGGCTTGCGTGGGCTTGTGCTGCGAACGCCGGCCTGAGCCCCGATCGAGCACGGCGCAGGCGAGGCGGCGCAGCGGCGCGGTGACTTTCCAGGCGTCATCGGCCAGCGACAGGGCGCGGGCGCCGCGCTCCAGCTCGCGATCAAGTTTGGCCAGGGTGCGGGCCTGGCCAGGGTCGTCATCGTCAAGCCAGGTCTCGACAACGCGGGCGAACAGCACCGCCGCGCCCTGGATGCGCAGGGCGCCCATTGGCCCCTCGGTGTTGATGCCGGCGGCGGCGAGCATGAAGCGCCACGAATTTTGCGCAACCTTGTTCAGCGCCACAATGGTCAGCGGCTCCTGGCGCACGCCGGCGTAGACGCCGCGGAGGCCGTCGCGATACGGCCCCATGTGGTCGAGCCGGTTCATGATGATGTCGAACAGGCGCTCGCGTGGCGGTTCGCCGCCGAGGTCATCCTCGCTGGCGGCATGGCTGGCCAGCACCTTCATGTCGATCATGCGGGCGAAGCCGCCGAGCACCGCGCCCTTGGACGGGAACGCCGCGAGAAACTCCGGCAGGCTGACGCCGGCGCGGCTGGCGATCTCATTGACGCCGATCTCGCTCCATTTCTGTTCGGCGGCGAGCGCCATCAGCGCCTCAATGATGCGCTCGCGTGGCGGGCGCGACATGTCCTGGTTTGCACCCCTGGGGGCGCCTGTGGCGTCGGCGGCTGGGGACATCGGGCTTCTCCTTCCGGCAAGCTTCGCATTCAACGCCCTGTCGGCGCCAGCATTATGTCGCGCCGCCGCCAACGGAAAAGGCGCCCGGCGATGCGGGCGCCTGATGGCGGTTTCCTGGGCCGTGGCCTGCTCCAGTCAGCCGGAGAGTTCAGCCGAGCGGCGGGCGGCGGCGGCGATCGCCTCTTCGAGCAGGGCGGGCATGCCGTCTTTGTCGCGCATCAGCACCTGCAGCGCGGCGAAGGTGGTGCCGCCGGGGGAGGTGACCGCCTCGCGCAGCGCGCCGGCGCCGGCGCTGGAGGCCCGCAGCAATTCGCCCGAGCCGATCACCGTCTGGCGGGCGAGGCGCTCAGACAGCGCGGCAGGCAGGCCGGCGGCGACGCCAGCCTGGGCCATGGCCTCGACCAGATGGAACACATAAGCGGGGCCCGAGCCCGAGACGGCGGTGACGGCGTCGATCAGCCCCTCATCCTCGACCCATTCCACCGTGCCCGCCGCCTGCAGCAACGCGTCGGCTTCGGCGCGCATGGCGGCGTCGGCGCGGGCGTCGGTGACGGCGACGCTGACGCCCTGGCGAATCGAGGCCGGCAGGTTCGGCATCACCCGCACCACGGCGGCGGCGTCGGGGAACACGGCGGAGAGGTTGGCGATGGTCTTGCCGGCGAGAATCGACAGAATGAAGCCAGCGCCATTGGCCAGCGGCGCGAGCGCAGGCGCCGCTTCCGCCAGCATCTGCGGCTTGACGCCGACCACCAGGGCGCGCGGCTGGCGCAATTCTGCTGCGGCCGGGTTCAGGGCGAAGCCGAAGCGGGCGGCGAGGGCCAGCAATTCCGCTGACGGGTGCGGCTCGATCACCTGGACGCTGGCCGGATCGAGGCCGCCTTCAAGCCAGCCTTCCAGCATGGCGCCGCCCATGCGGCCGGCGCCTGCGAGTACGATGGATGCGGGAAACTGCGCCATGGGGGCCTCTCTGCGGCCGGGGCGGCATGCGGCCACAGTTCCCGGCGGTCATGGAACGTCCGCCGCCAGCCTGCTGCGGCGACGCGGATCGGCCCGGTGCATAGCGCCGGCTGGCGCGCAAGGAAAGATGTGGTGGCCACAGCGCCGGGAAGGCGAGGAAAGGCGCCAGCCAATGCTGGTCGCGGCTGACCGCGCGCGACCGCCTGGCTTCGCCCTGAGGTTGAGGCTTGGGCTTCGGCTCAGGCCTCGCCCTGGGTCTCGAACAGCACGGCGTCGAGCGCCTCACGGGCGGGCTTGCCGGCCCACAGCACGAACTGGAACGCCTGATAATAGCGCTCGCAGGCTTCCAGCGCCGTGGTCATCAGCACCTCGCACTGGCTCTGGGTCGGTTCTGCCCCGCCAGCCAGCAGCAGGCCGTGGCGATACATCACCACATTCTCGGAGGCCCACAGGTCGAAGTGTCCCAGCCACAGCTGCTCATTGATCAACGCCACCAGCGCCACGATCTCATTGCGCCGCCGCGCCGGCGTGCGCAGATCGAAGCCGCAGGCCACATGCAGCGCCTCCACCTCCTCAACCCAGGTGAAGGCGATGTGATACTCGGCCCAGCTGCCGCTGACGGTGACCGACAGCTCGTCGTCATCCTCACGATCGAACGCCCAGTCCTGGCTGGCGGCCAGACGTTCCAGCACATCGAGCGGATGTTCGCTGCGGGAGATCATGGCCAGTTCGGTAAAGGTCATGTCGGGGCCCTTCGCTGTTGGTCGGCGCAGGCGCGGGACCCGGGGGCGGGCTGGGCGAACCTGACGCGGCGCACACGCAACATCTCGCGCTGGAGGCGACAGGGACGTGGGGCCCCAGCATATCTGGGACAGCCCGTCGCCGCCGCGCCGCCAGCCGCTGTGGCCACGCCGCGTCGCGCCGCCTGTGAGGCGCGCTCCGCTGATGCAGCCACGCAAACACCTGCCCGGCGCCTGGTCAAACCTCAGGGCAGCCGGAGTATTCGTCAGAACACCGCTGCGCCCGTCCATGATGAAGCGGGCGAATCACCTGTCGTTTGACTATAACGCGCAGGAATCCGCCTGCGAACATGCTGAACTGTCCGGGATTTTGGCGCGCGCCACAACGCCCGTCCGGGCGCTGTCCACAAGCGACCGCGCCAGCAGGCGGCTGGCGTCGCCCAGGGCGCGCCTTGTCCACACACGGCTCTGTTAATGGTGGGTTGTCGAGGGGGCGGGAATGGGGCGCGCCAATGCGACGTCGGGGCCAAATCAGGCCGCCGGCACGGTGGCGACGGCGTACCGCCAGAGCCCGTATTTTCGCTGGGGCACACGATCAGGCGCGGGGTGTCGGCGAAGCTGACCGAACGCACTCTGAAACGTCGCGCAGCAGACGACGCGCGCGGGCTGGCGCACCTCCTGCTCGCGCGGGCATTTGTGCGCCGTCACGCTGTTGTGAAACCATACTGGCGGCAGGGCGCCCACGGGCGCCGCGCCGCCTGCGTCATCAGGCGTGTCAGTCTGCGACCACTGAGCCTTCATCGCCGCGTGGCGCGGGGCCTTCGTCCGCCGTCGCCGGACGACCCTCGCTGTCGACCAGCGCCGCCTCGAGTTTGGCGATGCGGGCGGCGAGGCGGTCATTTTCTTCACGGGCGGCGATCGCCATGTCGCGCACCGCCTCAAATTCCTCGCGCGACACCATGTCGAGCGACTGGGTCAGCCGGTCGATCTGGCCGCGCGCCACGGCGGAGGCCTCGCGACGCACGCCCTGGGCGGCGCCAACCGCGTCGGTGGCGAGGCGCGACAGTTCATCAAGCAGGCGGTTTGAACCGATCGACATGGCCGTTCTCCAGCGGAGCCAGGGCATGATCCGGCGTGACCAGCCAGATTATGCGCTCAGTTTCATTGTTCTGCGCGCCACGTGCTCCGGCCAGACGCTGTCGTCTGACGGCAGGGCGCGCCAGTCGCTCCGGCGCGCCGCGTTGCGCCAGACTGGCGGCAGGCGGCGCCGGATGCGCAGGCGTGCCTTCTAGATAGTGGGGCGCAGGCCGATCAGCAACCGGGGCGGCCACGCGGGCCGCCCATCCGGCAAGTCGCTGGCGCCTGTCGCCGCCACTGATCTGGCCAATGATTGTCCGGCGGCTTATGCCTGCGGACAGGCGTCCTCGTCAGAGCGGTCGTCAGCCGTTTAGAAATCCGCCAGAATCACCAGGGCATGGTGGCGTCGCCTCCTGTTCGCTGCGGCCCCAGGGCCGGAGAAGCGGCGCTGTCATGCCTGAGACCCCGGATCCGCCATGCCCGTATTCGCCATTCCTTTCCCGGTGATCGACCCGGTCATCTTCTCGGTCGGCCCGCTGGCCGTGCGCTGGTACGCGCTGGCCTATATCGTCGGCCTTCTTGGCGGCTGGCTCTATGCGCGCAAGCTGATTGGCGCGCGCGGTCTGTGGGGCGACGTGCGCCGGCCGACCCGCAATGATCTCGACGACATGCTGGTCTATGTGGCGCTCGGCGTGGTGCTCGGCGGCCGGCTTGGCTATGTGCTGTTCTATAATTTCCGTGAATATCTGGCCGATCCCCTGTCGATCTTCGCGGTGTGGAACGGCGGCATGTCGTTCCATGGCGGGTTTCTTGGGGCCATCGCCGGCATGTGGCTGCTGGCGCGCGCGCGCGGCCTGTCGCCGCTGTCGCTGTGCGATGTGGCGGGCGCGGTGGCGCCGATCGGGATTTTTCTCGGGCGCATCGCCAATTTCATCAATGGCGAGCTGTGGGGGCGGCCAGCGCCAGACGTGCCGTGGGCCATGGTGTTTCCGCATGGCGGGCCCATCCCGCGCCACCCTAGCCAGCTCTATGAGGCGCTGGCCGAGGGCCTGATCCTGTTCATCGTCGTGGCCATTGCCGTGCGCCTGTTCGGCTTCCGTCGTCCTGGCGTGGTCGCCGGGGTGTTCGCGGTTGGCTACGCCATCGCCCGCACCGTCTGCGAATTTTTCCGCGAGCCCGACCCGCAGCTTGGCTTCCTGCTCGGCGCCGATGTGCGCTTCCTTGAGGGCGGGCTGACCATGGGCATGATCTTGTGCATCCCCCTGTTCATCGCCGGCGTGATCCTGCTGTGGCTGGGCCTCAGCGGCCGCACCATCCAGAAGGAGGCGCAGGCGTGACGACACGGCTGGCTGCGCCGCCGACCACGGCGCTGGGACGGGAGATTGTGCGCATCATCGCCGCCGAGGGGCCGATTCCGCTCGAGCGCTATATGGGGCTGTGCCTCGGCCACCCCACCATGGGCTACTACATCTCGCGCAATCCGTTCGGCGCCGATGGCGATTTTATCACCGCCCCGGATATCTCGCAGATCTTTGGCGAACTGATCGGCCTGTGGTCAGCGGAAGTCTGGCGGATGATGGGCAGCCCGCGCGACATCCAGCTGGTGGAGCTGGGTCCCGGGCGCGGCGCGCTGATGGCCGACGCGCTGCGCGCCGCCCGCGTCGCCCCGCAATTCCGCAACGCCGTGCGGCTCAATCTGGTGGAGACCAGCCCGGTGCTGCGCCAGCTGCAGCGCAAGGCGCTGTCGGCCGAGGGCGAATTGTCGTCGATCCCGGTGGCGTGGCGCGACCGTATCGAGGATGTGCCGGAAGGGCCGATGATCGTCATCGCCAATGAGTTCTTCGACGCGCTGCCGGTGCGCCAATATGTGCGCTCGCCGGAAGGCTGGCGCGAGCGGCTGGTTGGCCTGGCTGCCGATGGCGGACTGCTGTTCGGCCTTGCGGCTGATGTGGAGCCTGGCCTTGAGGAGCTGCCGGGCGAGGAGGGCGCGGTGATGGAAATCCCCGTGGCCAGCATCAATATGATCACCGGCCTGGCTGACCGCTTGCGGCGCTTCGGCGGCGCAGCGCTGATCATTGACTATGGTCATGCGGTCAGCGCGCTTGGCGATACGCTGCAGGCGGTGCGCCGGCATCAATATGTCCACCCGTTGTCGACGCCAGGCGAGGCCGACCTCACCGCCCATGTGGATTTTGGCGCGCTGGCCCGCGCGGCGCTGGCGCGTGGCGTGGTGGTGGATGGGCCGGTGGAGCAGGGGGCGTTCCTGCGTGCCCTCGGCGCCAACTCCCGGGCCGAGCAGCTCAAGCGGAACGCCCGCGAGCCGCAGCGCCGCCAGATCGAGGAGGGCCTGCGCCGCCTGACTTCGAGTGAGGCCGGCGGCATGGGGGCGCTGTTCAAGGTCATGGCCATCGCCGCCTCGCAGCTGGCGCCGCCGCCGGGCCTGTCGCCGCGGCGCGAGGCGCCGCACATGCCGCAACCGTCCATCGTCCGAACCCTGAGGCGACCATGAAGATCACCGCGCCTGCCCTCGCCGCCGCCCCGGGCGTGCGCCACGCTTTCTTCACCCGCGAAGGCGGCGTGTCTGGCGGGCTGTACCAGTCGCTGAACGGCGGAGTCGGCTCATCCGACGCACCGCAACTGGTGCATGAGAACCGTAGCCGCATGGCCCAGGAGATCGGCGTCGCGCCGGAGCGCCTCCTCAGCCTCTACCAGATCCATTCGCCCGACGTGGTGAGCGTGACGGCGCCGTGGAGCGAGCGGCCGCGCGCCGACGCCATGGTGACGGCGACCCGGGGCCTTGGTCTGGCCATCGCCACCGCCGATTGCGGCCCGGTGCTGTTTGTCGATGCGGAAAACCAGGTGATCGGCGCCGCCCACGCCGGCTGGCGTGGCGCTGTCTCTGGCGTGCTGGAGGCGACGCTGGACGCCATGGAGCGATTGGGGGCGCGGCGCGGCCAGGTGACGGCGGCGCTCGGGCCGACCATCAGCCAGGCCGCCTATGAGGTCGGTCCGGAATTTGTCGAGAATGTCGTTGCGGCGGGCCCTGACAACGCCCGGTTCTTCGCCCCGTCGACGCGCCCCGGCCACGCCATGTTCGACCTGCCGGCCTATATCGGCGCGCGATTGGGCGCGGCGGGCGTCGGCGCCTTCCACGATCTGGGGCTGTGCACCTATTCTGACGCGGCCCGCTTCTTCAGCTATCGCCGCAGCACCCATCGCGCCGAGCCAGATTATGGCCGGCTGATATCGGCCATCGCCCTCGCCTGATTGCTGCAGATAGCGACTGGCTTCATACCAGGATGCAAAGATGCTGACTCATCCGCATCCTGAAATGCTCAGGCGCCGCACGGGCTTAACCAGAACCCGATGTGTCATATTCATCGGGTTCTGGCGCCAGGCGCCTCATTCGGCGATCAGCGCGTCCGGGGTGCGCCAGGCCAGGTGCTGGCCGCCGTCGACGGCGATCATCTGGCCGGTGACGCTGCGCGCCCGCGCCAGCCACAGCACGGCGTCAGCGATCTCGTCCGGATCGATCTGCCGGGCCAGCGGCAGGCTGGCGATCTGGGTGGCGAAATCGTCAGCGGTCTGGCGTTCGCTGGCCAGAATTGGGCCAGGTCCCACGGCGTTGACCCGTATAGTGGGGGCCAGCGCCTGGGCCATGGTGCGGGTGGCGGTGTACAGCGCCGATTTGGTCAGCGTGTAGGAGAAATTGCGCGGCGTCGGCTTCCACACCCGCTGGTCGAGGATATTGACGATCGCCCCATGGGCGCCGGCAGGCAAAGCCCGGGCGAAAGCGCTGGCGAGGATCGCCGGAGCGCGCAAATTCACCGCGAACTGGCGCTCCCACAAATTGATGTCGAGGTCGAGCACGGCGTCGCATTCGAACAGCGAGGCGCTGTTGACCAGCAGGGTCAGCGGCCCGATGAGCTGGCTGGCCTCGGCCACCAGTCGGCCGGTGTCGACGGCGTTCTCCAGATCAGCGCGCACCACGGCGGCGCGGCCGCCCATGGCGTGGATGCGGCCAGCCAGCTCGCGCGCCTCCGCCTCAGAGCGGTTGCAATGGATGGCGACCGCATAGCCCGCGCGGGCCAGCGCAAGACAGATCGCCGCGCCGATGCGCTTGGCTCCACCTGTGACCAGCGCCGCCGGCGCTGGCGAATTCAGCGCCTCATTCATCTGCGCCGCCACCGTCCGGGTCGCTGCATCGCGCGCCTCGCTCAAAGCCGCCCCTCCTTGCGCGCCTGCTCCGCGAGGCGTCGCTCTATATGTTTTGCAACGCGCAGATAGCGGTAGAAAGCGAAATTCATCGCCGTCATGAAACCATAGACCCCGCGCAGCGCATGTCGCCGGCCAATATAGGCCTTGAGGAAGTTGGCGGGGAACTCCACCAGCAGTCGCAGCGCCGAGACCTTGACGCCGCGCGCCGCAAGATCATCCGCCTGCATGTCGGTGTAGCGGTTGAGCTTGGCCATCTGGTCGCCGATGGAGCGCACCGAATAATGATGGATGACGCCGCGAAGCTTGCCGACCCGCGCCGTCGGCGGCAGGTCGACACGATCATGCACTGGCGAGGCCGAGTAGCGGCCGACGCTGCGGCGATACAGCCGAACCGGCGCGAGAGAGAAGCCGAAGCGGTGCGGCTCCTTCTCTCCAGGGAACATCTCGGCGATGGGAATGCGAAAGGCGTCCTGCTGCGGGCCATGACCTGCGAACAGCGTCCTGATCTCGGCGATCAGCCGGGGCGGCATCACCTCATCGGCGTCGAGATTGAGCACCCAGTCGTGCCGGCACTGGTCTTCGCCAAAGCGCTTCTGCAGGCCATAGCCAGGCCAGTCATGATGGATCACCTTGGCGCCCGCCGCCTCCGCCACCTGCTGGGTGCCGTCGGTGGAGCCGGAATCAATGACGATGACATCGTCAGACAGCTGACGCGCCGCTTCGAGCACGGGCCGGATGCGGTCCGCCTCATTGAGCGCAATCACAAACACGGAAATGTGAAGGGCGGCGTTCGACATCGATCCCTGGTCCTGTGTGTCGCCAGCTACTGCCATGAGCCAAGCGCCTCAGCAAGGCGACGGGCGGTCGGCGTCAGCGCACCCAGCCCGTCGGCAGCGCGGCGGCCGCCAGGTCCGGGTGTGGCAAAAACGGCGCACCCCAACGCAGGCCCGGGCCTGCGCTGGCGGCAGCGCCGCCGTTTCCCTGTTCTGGCCCGCCGCCGAGCGGCGAAAATGCGGGCGAGACAATGTTTAAGTCCATGATTTTGCGTTGCAATGCGCCCCATTAACATCTCTTTAGCCACGAGATCGGGTTTCGCTCCACTTTGGCCGCATTTTGGATATGAATGTGCTCACAGGCGACGGACAACGGCGACGTTAGACCGGCTGGGTCAAGCGGCGCCCTCAGATCTCCATCCAGTTACATGGTGATATGAGGGCGCCGTCAGTGCGGGGCCAAACGTGCGGGTCTGAAGGCGGACTGGATGAACTTCTCCCAGTTTTGGGGCAGCGGTTCACAATCTTGCCTTAAAGCCGACAGGCGCTGTTGCGGGAGTGCTACAGACATCCCGGCGCAGGTCGGTGTAAGTGCCTATAACTCGCGGTGAGCGGCGCAAGCCCTCCATCGCAAGCAAAGAACGGAGTGAGTGATGAAAAAGATTCTTCTTGCTGGCGTTGCCGCCGCCACCATGCTGGCCGCCGGTTCCGCTTTCGCTGCTGACCTGCCTTCGCGTAAGTACGCTCCGGTTGCTCCGGTGGTTGTTGCTCCCGTGTTCACCTGGACCGGCTTCTACGTCGGTGTGAACGCTGGTTACGGCTGGAACACCAATCAGGAAAGCAACTACGGCTACCTGTATGCTCCTTCGTACGCCTACTACGGCTACGGCTCGTCCTCGAACGACGGCGGCTTCGTCGGTGGTGGCCAGATCGGCTACAACTACCAGATCGGCCAGTTCGTGATCGGCGCCGAAGCTGACATCCAGTACGCCGACCTGAAGAGCAAGGGCTACTGGGGCTACGAGAGCAACAGCGGCATTGAGTGGTTCGGCACCGTCCGCGCCCGCGCCGGTGTGGCCATCGACCGCGCCCTCGTCTACGTGACCGGTGGTTTCGCTTACGGCGGCGGCGGCAGCGACCGTGGCTACTACGGCGTGAACGACTGGGCTTACCGCGGCAACAACAGCGACACCAAGGCTGGCTGGGTGCTCGGCGGTGGTCTTGAGTACGCATTCACCGACAACCTGACCGCCAAGGTCGAGGGTCTGTATGTGTCGCTCGAGAAGAACAAGAACAACTGGTACCTGGCTGACCAGGCCTACTTCGGTGGCAACAACAAGCGCAACGAGTTCGGCGTTGTGCGCGTCGGCCTGAACTACAAGTTCTGATAATTCGGGGATCTTCCCCGTTTTATGGGAAACCCGGCGACCTCGGTCGCCGGGTTTTTCCGTTTTGGGCCCGGTAAAATCCGGCGCGGGACAGGCGCAGGGCCGGCAAGGTCCGTCGGGATAAGGCCAGCGCGCGCGACAGCAGCGCCACGAGCTCATCTGTCGCGGCGCGCACGTCTTCGGATCATCTTCATTGAGACGCCGGGCGCTTGCTCATTGCGCCGAAAGCGGCGGGCGACCACGCGCGCCGCCGTCAGTCCAGCGCACGGCTCATCGTTCTCTGCCGTCGATCAGCCCGGGCGGGTGGCGCCGAAGGCCGGGACCTTGCTTTCGAATTGCTGCAGCCAGACCGCGAGCTTCGGGCAGTCGCCGCGCCAGGCGCCGTCAAAGCGGAAGTCGAGATAGCCGAGGGCGCAGGCGAGGGCGATCTGGCCGACGTCAGGCACGGCGCGCGCTGTTCCCACCTCTGGCGGCGGGCTCGCCTCCAGCGCCGCCAACGCCGCCGTCACCTTGGCCGCCTGGGCGGCGACCCATTCCGGATGCTGGCGCTCGTCGGGCCGGAAGCGCTTCTCATAAACCTGCAGCACCGCCGCTTCGATGATGCCGATGGCCAGGGCCTGCAGGCGCAGAACCTCGTAGCGCCCGGCGCTGACGGGAATGATGCGATCGCCGCCAGCCAGATGGTCGAGATAATCGAGGATCACCCGCGAATCGTACAGCGCCTGGCCGTCATCGGTGAGCAGCACCGGGATCTTGCCCAGCGGGTTCTGCTGCGCCAGCTCGGCGTCAGGCGGAAACACGCTGGCCGGCGTCGGCGTCAGCTGATCGCCGAGGCCGAGCACGTCGGCGGCGATCAGCGCCATGCGCGCATAGGGTGAAAGTGGCGACGAGCGCAATTGCATGTGAGTACCCCCATCGGGGCCCGACCCGCCGTCGCCGGATCTGGACAGGCCCCATCCTTGTCTGGGCGGAGCGCAACCCGTCGCATCGGGCCTGAATGGCCGATGGGGCGCCGCTCCTGCGTTTCCTGTGCTGGCTGGCGCGTCTCTTGCGTGGACGTCGCTCAACCATGGTCAGACGCCAGCGCCTCATAGGCGTGACGCCGCAACAGCGCTGCAGCAGCGCCGGGGCGGGAGAGAATCTGCCCGTGCATGGGTTGCGGCGCAAGCGCTATCGCCGGGGTATGAGGAGCAAGAGCCCCCTGGTCTGGGCGAGCCTCGCGCGGCTGGCGGCTCACGCGACGGCGTGGCGCCGCCCAGGCTTCCTGGCAGGTTCAGGCGCTGGGAGGGGCGACCGAATCGGGCGCCGGGCCTGTGTTCTTCGGTGTCAGGCGCGCTCTTCGCCGGAAATCCACTGCACGAGGGCGTCGCCTCGTCCGTCCGGGGCCAATCTGGCCGCCAGCGCCGGCAGCAACACCCTGGCTTCTTCATCCAGCCGCCACGGCGGGTTGGCGATGAAGAGGCCGCTGCCATTCAGCCGGTCGGGCGGGCCATCGCTGTCGATAAACATTTCGAGCCGCAGCAGTTTCGGCAGGCCGCTGGCTCGCAGCCGCGCCGCCGCCTGGTCGATCTGCCGCCGGTCCTTGACCGGATACCACAGCGCGACAATGCCCGTGGCCCATTTGCGCAAGGCGCGGGTCACCTCATCGACGGCGGCCATCAGCTCGCCTGGCTGCTCATAGGGCGGGTCGATGAGCACCAGGCCGCGTCGCTCTTTCGGCGGAATATTGGCGTGCAGCGCCGTCCAGCCGTCGAGGTGCAGGGCGCGGATGCGCGGCACCGGGGCCAGCGCCTGCCTCAACCGCTCGACATCCGCCGGGTGCAGCTCCACCGCCAGCGCCCGGTCGCCGGGGCGCAGCATCTCGCCAATCAGCATCGGTGAGCCGGGAAAAGCGGCGGCGCCATGGCGCGTGCGGGTGGCGGCGAGGGCGGCGCGCCACGGCGCCAGCAATTCTTCAACGGCGGGCGCGAAGGGCGCTTCGGTCAACGCCACGCCGCGCAGCCATTCGCCGGTGCGCGTCGCCTCGTCGGCGTCGAGATCATAGAGGCCGACGCCGCCATGGGTGTCGAGCACGAAAAACGGCGTGTCCTTGCGCTGCAGATGGGTCAGCAGGCGCGCCAGCAGGGCGTGCTTCATGACGTCGGCGAAATTGCCGGCATGGAAGGCGTGGCGATAGTTCACGGCAAATCCTGAGCGTCAGCGCGGCGGCTGAACCTGAAAGCCCGAGCGGCAGCGCGGCGGCCCCATGTCGGCGCAGGGCTCGAAGCCGCGCAGATCCTTGCTGAAGCAGATATAGACTTCCTGCAACGCGCCGCGGCTGCACGACACCTCGATCATGTCGGCGCGCAGGCGCGGATTGGCGGCGACGAAGGCGCGCTTCAGCTCCATCACCGAGCTGCGCATCGGCTGGTCCAGATCGCGATAGGCGTCGGGGATGCTCACCATCTCGCGCGCCCGTTTCACGTCGCGGAAATAGTCGACGGCGGTATTGCCCGAGCAGGTCCCATGCTTGCGCCACTGGTGACGGGCGAGCCCTTCTTCAGGGAACACCCCTTCGGCGGCGCGCAGGGCCATGCGCGATGGATAGCGCGGCGCAGGGGCGCATTCGCTGGGGTAGCCATTGCTGGCGTATTGCGGCCACAGCCCATGCACCACAAAGCCATTGCGCTCGCCAATGTCGCACTGGCTGCGCTGCTTGCGGATGCCCTCGCGGGCGCAGAATCCCGGCGACCACGACATGGCCAGCACATATTGGTCGAACCGGCCAGGGACCGCGCCGCGATCGGCCTGCGGACGGCCAGATTGCGCTTCGGCCCGGTTGAAGCTGAGGCTGGTGAAATTGAGGCTAGGGGGCGCGCCTGCGTCGCCGTCGCCAAACATGGCGTCGGCCATCAGCCCGACGCCAAGCAGCGCCCCGGCGATGGCGACGCCGCCAATGATGCGTTTCGACTGCAAGGACATGGCGCGGCGACAGCGATCAGTTTTGCGGGCGGGCGGAGCGGCAGCCTGGCGGTTTGCTCCAGCCACGATCGAGGCCGACCACGCAATAGGTCACGCCATAGGGTTCATAGCCGGCGTTGAACAGGCCTGGGCCAGGCATACCAAGCGCTTCGGCCACCGAATAATACACGGTGCGGTAATAGCCATCCGACATCCAGGCGCGGGCGCTGCAATAGCGACGCGGAATATAATCGAGCCCGTGCGGACGGTCAGCCAGCGTGGTGATCTGGTCGTAAGCGGTGATCTTGAGGCTGGAGTTCCAATAATTGGCCTCGGTGCGGCCAAAGCGGTCGGAGACCTTGTACAGCACCATATTGTCGGCGCAGCCTGGCAGCACGGCCGACCAGGGGTGGGTGCGGGTCTCGGCCGGGACCTGATCACGGGCGACGGCGGCGCCAGCCAGAGCGGTGACGCCAGCGGCGAAGGCCAGCGCGGCCATTGCCTGCGCCGGAAGCGAAAGCGGCCTCAGCGAATTCGGTTTGAACATGGCGCCTACCCGTTACAATCAGCCTGTGTGCGCCAGTCGCCGTCGCGCGACGCTGGCTGAACGGAAACCTGCGGTCGTGCGCTGGCGCGACCTCCTTCCATTCCGTGAATCGGTTATGCCACGGGTGCGTGGCCATGACCATGCACATGCGCATTATCCGTTGAGGCGCTCAGGCGCGCGCGCCCCGCAGCGGGGCAGGAGATTTCGATGAGCGACACCCCGGCACAGCATCCGCAGGTCGAGACCCCGCAGCCTGCGCCAGCCGGGCAGGGCCGCTCTGCGGCCAGCGGCGCCGGGCGCTGGGATTTCTGGATCGACCGGGGCGGCACCTTCACCGATGTGATAGGACGCGACCCGGATGGGCATCTGCACGCCCGCAAGGTGTTGTCGCAAAACCCGGCGCTGCGCCATGGCGACGGCGGAGCCGGAGCCGGAGCGGCACCGGGAGACGGCGACGCCTGCGCCGAACGCGCCACATGGCGGGATTCGGCGGTGCAGGGGATCCGCGAGCATCTGGGGCTTGCGCCCGGCGCGCCGATACCGCCGGGGCTGATCCGTGACATCCGCATGGGCACCACTGTCGCCACCAATGCGCTGCTGGAGCGCAAGGGCGAGCCGACGGCCCTGTTGACCACGCGCGGTTTTCGCGACGCCTTGCGCATTGGCTACCAGGCCCGCGCCGATATTTTCGCCCGCCAGATCGCCAAGCCGGAAGAGCTGTATGGCGTGGTCGCCGAGGTCGAGGAGCGGGTGCTGGCCGACGGCACGGTCGAGCAGCCGCTGGATGAGCATGAGTTGCGGGTGACGCTGCAGCGGCTACGCGATGACGGCTGGCGGGCGCTGGCCATCGTGTTCATGCATGGCTGGAAATACCAGCAGCATGAGGCCCGCGCCGCCGCGATCGCCCGCGCCATGGGCTTCACCCAGGTCACCGCCTCGCATGAGGCCTCGATGATGATCAAATTCGTCGGCCGTGGCGATACGGCGGTGGTCGACGCTTATCTGTCGCCGGTGCTCAACCGCTACGTCGCCCAGGTGACTGAGGAGCTTGGCCTCAGGCTCAGCGGCGACGATGGCGCGGCGGCGGACAATGCCGATGGCGTGCGACTGATGTTCATGACCTCGTCGGGCGGCCTGACCTCGGCGCGGCTGTTCCAGGGGCGCGACGCCATTCTGTCGGGCCCGGCGGGCGGCGTGGTCGGTATGGCCCGCACGGCGCTGGCGGCGGGGTTCCCGAAGGTGATCGGCTTCGACATGGGCGGCACCTCGACCGATGTGGCGCATTTTGACGGCGAGGCCGGCAATGAGGGCGACGCCGGGCGATTGCCCGACTATGAGCGGGCGTTCGAGACCGAAGTCGCCGGCGTGCGCATGCGCGCGCCGATGATGATGATCCACACGGTGGCGGCGGGCGGCGGCTCCTTGCTGCGCTATGACGGCGCCCGCTTTCGGGTGGGGCCCGAATCCGCCGGCGCCATGCCTGGGCCGATGTGCTACCGCAACGGCGGCCCGCTCGCCGTCACCGACGCCAATGTCATGCTCGGCAAGCTCGATCCGGCGCTGTTTCCGGCGATCTTTGGCCCACAGCAGGATCAGCCGCTCGACGTCGACGCGGTGCGCGCCGCCTTTACCAGCCTGGCGGAGCAGGTCGGCGATGGCCGCAGCCCGGAGCAGGTCGCCGATGGCTTCATCGCCATCGCCGTGGCCAATATGACCGAGGCGATCAAGCGCATTTCGGTGCAGCGCGGCCATGACGTCACCGCTTATGCGCTCAACTGCTTCGGCGGCGCTGGCGGCCAGCACGCCTGCCTCGTCGCCGATGCGCTGGGCATGGAGACGGTGCTGATTCACCCGTTCTCCGGCCTTTTGTCCGCCTATGGCATGGGCCTCGCCGAGGTCACAGCCACGCGCACGCGCGGGCTCGACATCGCCCTTGATGAGCAGGCCCCGGCGGCGATCGCGGCCGCGGCGCAGGACATGGCGGAGCAATGCCGCGCGGAGCTGGCTGCCCAGGGCGTCAACGGCGCCGACGGCGTTGACGCAGCCGGGGTGCGGGTCGCGGTGCGGGCGCATGTGCGCTACGCCGGATCCGATAGCGCCCTGCATCTGCCCGTGCAGGCAGACGATACGGCGGATGCGCTGGCCCGGCGCTTCGCCGCGGCGCACCGGCAGCGCTACGGCTTCGTCGAGGCGGGGCGCGCCCTGGTGGTAGAGGCGATCGAGGTGGAATGCGCTGGCGGCGGCGCGCCCAGCGATCAAGGCATGGCGAATGAGGGCGCGCGCGATGAGGCGCTCACGCCGGCGCCGCTGCAGGGCCGCACCCGCTTTTACAGCCAGGGCGGCTGGCGCGATGCGCCGGTGGCGGCCCGGGCGGAGATGGTCGCCGGCGCCTTTGTCGATGGCCCGGCGATTGTGGTGGAGCCCAATCAGACCGTAGTGGTTGAGCCTGGCTGGCGCGCCGTGATGCGCCGCAACGGCGATCTCATGCTCACCCGCATCGAACCGCGCGCCGATCGCCGCGCGCCGGGGTCTGCGGTCGATCCGGTGATGCTGGAGATCTTCAACAGCCTCTATGTGTCGATCGCCGAACAGATGGGCCTGACGCTGCAGAACACCGCCAGTTCGGTGAATATCAAGGAGCGGCTCGACTTCTCCTGCGCCGTGTTCGACGGCGCCGGCAATCTGGTGGCCAATGCGCCGCATGTGCCGGTGCATCTGGGCTCCATGGACGCCTCGGTGGCGACGGTAATCGCCAATAATCCGACCATCCGGCCTGGCGACGTGTTCTGCCTCAACGCGCCTTACAATGGCGGCACGCATCTGCCGGACATCACCGTGTGCACGCCGGTGTTCGACGACGCTGGCGCGCGCATCCTGTTCTGGCTGGCCTCGCGCGGCCACCACGCCGATGTCGGCGGCATCGCCCCTGGCTCCATGTCGCCGCGCGCCCGCAGCATCGAGGAGGAAGGGGTCTATATCGACAATTTCCTGCTGGTCGATCGCGGCGAGATGCGCGAGGCGGAGCTGCGGGCGCTGCTCAGCGGGGGGCGCTGGCCGGTGCGCAATCTTGAGCAGAACGTCAATGATCTCAAGGCGCAGATTGCCGCCAATGAGAAGGGCGCGGCGGAGTTGCGCCGCATGCTCGGCCATTTCG
Source organism: Camelimonas sp. FR25 (assembly GCF_059740505.1). Lineage (NCBI taxonomy): Bacteria > Pseudomonadati > Pseudomonadota > Alphaproteobacteria > Hyphomicrobiales > Chelatococcaceae > Camelimonas > Camelimonas sp. FR25. The sequence continues at coordinate 86,279 of NZ_JCAWFG010000073.1, forward strand.
GCCTGGACGCGGTCGAGGCCTATATGGGCCATGTCCAGGACAACGCCTGCGCCAGCGTGCAGCGGGTGCTGGCGCAGCTTGCGGATAGCGCCTTCCGGGTGGAGATGGACCAGGGCTGCGCCATTGAGCTGCGCATCAGCGTCGACGCCGACCGGCGCGGGGCGACAGTGGATTTCACCGGCACGTCGCCGCAGCAGGCCGACAATTTCAACGCCCCGGAGCCGGTGACCCGCGCCGCCGTGCTCTATGCCTTCCGCGTCATGGCCGCCGACGACATCCCGATGAACGCGGGCTGCCTGCGGCCATTGCGCATCATCGTGCCGCAGGGCTCGATGCTGGCGCCGCAATGGCCGGCGGCGGTGGTGGCCGGCAATGTCGAGGTCAGCCAGGCGGTGACCGACTGCCTGTTTGGCGCGCTCGGCGTACTGGCCTCAGCCCAGGGCACCATGAACAATCTGACCTTCGGAAATGATCGCTACCAATATTACGAGACCATCTGCTCCGGCGCGCCGGCCGGCATCCATGGCCAGCGCTATGATGCGGCGACAGCCACGGCCGCCGACGGCTTCGACGGCGTCGCCGCCGTGCAGACTCATATGACCAATTCGCGGCTCACCGATCCGGAAGTGCTGGAGAGCCGCTTCCCGGTGGTGCTGGAGGATTTCCACATCCGTAAGGGATCAGGCGGCAAGGGCCGCTGGAACGCCGGCGACGGCGTCAGCCGCACCATCCGGTTTCGCGAGGCGATGGAGTGCGCCATCCTCTCCGGCCACCGCCTTAAGCCGCCGCATGGCCTGTTCGGCGGCGCGCCCGGCCAGACCGGCGGCAATCTGGTGCGCCGCCGCGACGGCGAGCTCGAAGTGCTCGGCGGTTCGGCCCAGATATCGCTGGCCCCTGGCGAAGCCGTCACCATCATCACCCCCACCGGCGGCGGCTTCGGCGATCCGGCGCTGCGCGCGGAGTGAGGACGCGGCGCCTGGGGTGAGAGCGGGGGCACGATCGCCCAATCGCCACCCCCGGCCCCACCCCCGCCGTCATGCCCGTGCTCGTCACGGGCATCCACGCGTTTGGCCGTGGCAGGTGTCCCTCCGTCGGTGGTAACGCTGCGACTGACCACGCCGCCTTCCGCCATAACGCAGGGCGCGCCGGAGGGGGAAAGACGTGGATGCCCGTGACGAGCACGGGCATGACGGCCTTCATTGTGCGCCGGCACGAGCACGAGCACGGGCGCCGGCACGAGCACGGGCGTTGGCATCAGCACGGGCGCTGGCGCGGGCATCAGCGCTGGTCGCGCGGGGTCGAACGCAAACGGCCGGGCGTGAGCCCGACCGTTGTGTCATTGCTGTGCTGTTCGCCGCCTGACGCCAGAACCTGATGAGCATGACCTATCGGGTTCGGGTTAAGCGCCGTGCGGCGCCTGAGCATTTCCGGATGCGGATGCATCAGCATCCTCGCATCCTGGCCTGACGGCTTCGGCGCTTATTTGCGGATCAGCGTGCCGGCGCCGTGGTCGGTGAGCAGCTCCAGCAGGCAGGCGTGCGGGGTCTTGCCGTCGAGGATGACGACGCCCTCGACGCCCTGTTCCAGCGCGTAGATGCAGGTTTCGACCTTGGGGATCATGCCGCCGGTGATGGTGCCGTCGGCGATCAGGCCGCGAATCTGGTCGACCGTCAGCTCCGGCAGCAGCTTCTTGTCCTTGTCGAGCACGCCAGGCACGTCGGTGAGCAGCAGCAGCCGTTTGGCGCGCATGGCGCCGGCGATGGCGCCGGCGAAGGTGTCGGCGTTGACGTTATAGGTGGCGCCGTCCTCGCCATTGGCCACCGGGGCCAGCACCGGAGTCAGTTCGGCGGCCAGCACCGCGTCGAGCACGCTGCGATTGACCCGCTCCGGCTCACCGACAAAGCCAAGATCGACATGCTTTTCGATGTTGGAATCGGTCGGTGTGGTGCGGCCGACCTTGCGGGCGACGACCATATTGCCGTCCTTGCCGCACAGGCCGATGGCCTTGCCGCCTTCGGCCGAGATGGTGCCGACGATCTGCTTGTTGATCGAACCGGCCAGCACCATCTCCACCACCTCGACGGTGGCCTTGTCGGTGATGCGTAGGCCGTTGGCGAATTCCGATTTGATGCCGAGCTTGTCGAGCATGCGGCCAATCTGCGGGCCGCCGCCGTGCACGACGATCGGCTTCACGCCCGCCTGCTCCAGCAACACCACGTCCTGGGCGAAATCCTGGGCGGCTTCCGGATCACCCATGGCGTGGCCGCCATATTTGATCACGATGATCTCCTGATCATAGCGCTGCATGTGCGGCAACGCCTGAACCAGAATTTCTGCCTGGGTGAATACGTCGGGAAGTTCGGTCATGAGCGCCTGCCGTCAGCCGGATCGAAAATGCCGCGAGAAATCGCGCCCGATGTTCAACACGTCGCGGACGCGGGGTCAACGCATCGGCGCCGCGCCGCGTCGACGATTTCACTCCGGTCCGCCAGCGCCAGCCGACTACATGGGGCGGAGGAGGGAGCGCCGGTCCGCCCGCGCCAGCGCGTTCAGTCCGGCTTGCGCGCCGGAACCAGCGCCGCGACGCCGAGCATCAGCCAGCCGATCATCAGCAGCGTGCCGCCAGTGGGCGCGGCCATGGCGAACAGCGAGGCGTCTTTCAGCGCCCGCAGGGCCAACTGGCCGCTGAACAGCGCCACGCCAAACGCCACGAGCATCAGCGCCAGCAGGGTGAGGTGGCGATGCACCGCGCCGCTGCGCACGATCGCCGGGGCCGCCGCCAGCAGCGGCGCGTGAAACAGCAGGAACTGCGAGGCGGTCTTCAAATTGTCGCCGCCGCCGACATGGGCGCTGGCCGCCGCCGCCATCACGCCGAAAAAGCCGGCGATAGCCCCGAGGATGAGAAGTAGCCGTTCAGGCATGGGTGTCTCCAGGTGAGCAGGACAGGCGGGATCAGACGGGCGGAACCGGGTCGAAGCCGCGCTCGCGCATCAGCTGGATCACCGCCGCCCGCGCCTCGGCGACGCCCTCGCCGGTGCGGCTGGAGGTGGCGAGCACCTGCGGATAGGCGGCGGGGCGCTTCTTCAGCGCCTGCTCGATGCCGCTGATGCGGCCGGCCAGCTCGGATTTCTTCAGTGAATCCACCTTGGTCAGGATCACCTGATAGGACACGGCGGCGCGGTCGAGGCCATCGAGCACGTCGATGTCGATGGCCTTCAGCCCATGGCGGGAATCGATCAGCACATAGACGCGGGCCAGATTGGCGCGGCCGCGCAGATAGTCCTGGATCAGCCGCGTCCAGGCGGCGACCTTGTCCTTGCCCACGGCGGCGAAGCCATAGCCGGGCATGTCGACCAGCGAAAACTGGCCCCATTCCGGGCCGATCTGGAAGAAGTTCAGCTGCTGCGTCCGCCCGGGCGTGTTGGAGGTGCGCGCCAAAGTGTTGCGCCCGGTGAGGGCGTTGACCAGGCTGGACTTGCCGACATTGGAGCGGCCGGCGAACGCCACCTCCATATCCTTCATCGGCGGCAGCCCGTCGATCTTCGCCGTGGCCCAATAGAACTCCGCCGGGCCGGCGAACAGCCGGCGGCCGACCTCCAGCGTCGCCTCATCGAACGCTTGCGCGGACGAGGCGGCGGGCGCGGCGCCGCCGTCGGCGTCAGGCGGGGTGTGACCGGTTTCGTCGCTCATGCGGTTCTCACTGTCAGGGCGCCTGGCGTTGAGGGCCGTGGCGGCGCAGGCGGCGCTGTCGCGCGGCCAGGGTGTTGCGGCGGCTTATAGAGCAATCGGCGGATAATCTGTATCCGATCATGCCGGCTTTTGATCGCGCAGGGGCGATTTCTGCTGCGTCTACCAGGATGCGAAGATGCTGACGCTTCCGCATCCTGAAATGCTCAGGCGCCGCACGGGCTTGGCCAGAACCCGATGAGTCATACTCATCAGGTTCTGGTAGTCAGCGCGTCCTGGGCGGGCGAAAGGCACTGTGCTCGCCCATGCTGGTGGTCCCGCCAAAACAAATCCCGGCGGGGGCGCCGCCGGGATCGCATCATCTGACGCCAAAGGAGGCCCCTTCAGGCCGCCCCATGGCGCGTGGTGTTGGCGACGCCTGTTCAGGCGGCCTTGGGCTTGCGGACGAAGAGCTTCTTCAGATTGTCGAACAGCTCGATCTTCACGCCGTTCTTTTTCATGATGTAGCCCTGCTGCAGCACCGACAGGAAGTTGTTCCAGCTCCAGTAGATCACCAGACCCGCCGGGAACGAACCGAGCGTGAAGGTGAAGATCACCGGCATCCAGGCGAACATGGCGCGCTGGATCGGATCCGGCGGCTCCGGGTTCATCTTCATCTGCAGGAACATCGTCACGCCCATGATGATCGGCCAGATGCCGAGATGCAGCATGGTCGGCGGCGTCCAGGGAATGAGACCGAACAGCGTGAACAGATTGGTCGGATCGGCGGCGGCGAGGTCGCGAATCCAGCCGAAGAACGGCGCGTGCCGCATTTCGATGGTGACAAGCAGCACCTTGTACAGGGCGAAGAACACCGGGATCTGGATCAGCATGGGCAGACAGCCGGAGACCGGATTGATCTTGTCCCGCTTGTACAGCTCCATGGTCTCCTGCTGCATCTTCACCTTGTCATCCGCATAGCGCTCGCGGATGGCGGTCATCTCGGGCTGCAGCGCCTTCATCTTGGCCATGGAGGCGTAAGAGCGGTTGGCCAGCGGGAAGAACACCAGCTTGACCAGCACGGTGACCAGCAGGATGGCGACGCCGAAATTGCCGACCAGCTTGAAGATGAAATCAAGCACGAAGAACATCGGCTTGGTGATGAAATAGAACCAGCCCCAGTCGATCAGCAGGTCGAAGCTCTTGATGCCATACTGGCTGGCGTAGCCGTCGATGGCGGCGACCTGCTTGGCGCCGGCGAACAGCCGCACCGTGTCGCTGACCTGGGCGCCCGGGGCGATGGTCTTCGCGCCGCCGCGCACGTCCGACTGGTAGATCGGCTTGGCGCCTTCGGTGACGGTGAAGCGGCCCTCGAACGGCGCGCTCTGGTCCGGCACCACCGCCGAAGCCCAGTATTTGTCGGTGATGCCGATCCAGCCGCCGACCGTATCCTTGAACACCTGGCCGCGGACATTGCCATACAGCACCGGGTCCTTGCCGACGCTGTCATAGGTCGGCTCCTGCAGGCCAGCCTTGCCGAGCACGCCGACCGGGCCTTCGTGCAGCACGAAATAGCCTTCGGTGTGCGGGCGGCCCCAGCGGGAGACCAGCGAGAACGGATACAGGGTCACCTGGGCGGCGCCGGTGTTCTTCACCGACTGCTCGACGGTGAACATGGCGTCCTGGTCGACGGAGATCTTGCGGGTGAACAGCAGGCCCTGGCCATTGTCCCAGGTCAGGGTCAGCGGCTGCTTGTCGGTCAGACGATCGCTGTCAGCTGTCCAGACGGTGTTGGCCTGGGGCAGCGCCACATTGGCGCCAGCGTCGCCGATCCAGCCGAAGTCGGCGTAATATGGGTTGGGCGCGCCGATCGGCGAGAACAGCACGATGTTCGGGCTGTTGGGGTTTACCGTCTCGCGATAGTGCTTCAGCGCCACGTCGTCGATGCGGCCGCCGGTCAGCGAGATCGAGCCGCGGATGGCCGGGGTGTCGATGGCGACGCGCGGGCCAGCCTTGATGGCGGCGTCGCGATCAACCGGGATGGCCTGCAGCGCGCCCGGCTGGCCGATCTGGCCCGGCTGGCCGGGGTTGGCGGCCTGCTGGGTCGTCTGGGCCGGCAGCTTGTTGGACTGGCCCGGCTGACCAAAGAAATACGTCCATCCAATCAGAATGGCGATCGACAGGGCGATCGCCACGATCAGATTGCGATTGTCATCGCTCATGGGCTGTTGTCCGTATGGTTCTGAACGTCGGCGGCGGGCGACGGCGCTTGCTGTGCAGCGCCCTTGCCGCGCCGGCGCTGGGCGTCGCGGGTGATCGCGCCGCCAGCGGCCTTGCCGCGCGGGGCGTTGCTACGCGGGCCTTTGGGCGCAGAGGCGCCTTTGCCCGTCAGCACTGCCGGGGCAGCCCTGCGCAAATCGTCGACAAGCTGTTCGAAGGGGGCGGTGATGGCGTCGCGCCGGGCTATGAGCACCAGGTCAAGCGAGGCATCAGGCCAGGAGGTCCTGGCGAGGTCGACCGCCGCCCTGAGGCGACGGCGAATTCTGTTGCGTTCAGGCGAGTTGCCGATGCGCTTCGTCACCGTGAAGCCGACACGCATTCCTGCGTCAATGTCAGCAGCCGTCGTGCGCATGATTCCCTGAACCGTCATTCGCGGCGTATGGAAGCGGCGTCCTGCCGCCGCCGCGACAAACTCGGCGCGTTTGGTCAGCCGGGTGGCCGCAGCTGCGACTTTGGTCACAGGCGCAGCCTCCATGCTGCGCTGATCAGGCCGAGAGGCGCTGACGACCACGGGCGCGGCGGGCGGCGATGACCTTGCGGCCGCCGACAGTCGCCATGCGGGCGCGGAAGCCATGACGGCGCTTGCGCACGAGCTTGCTCGGTTGATAGGTCCTCTTCACGGTACTTCTCCGGTCGTAAGCGGCTGCGGTTTCGTCCGCCCGCCTCGGCCACAGTGTGGACGCTGGAAGAGCTCACCTGCGGCGCCGATTAAAAATCAGTGGTCAAAAAGCAAACGGCGCCCGCGCGGGCGCCCGCCAACCCATGGCGGGCTTATGGATGAAGCCGTTTTGAAAGTCAACGCGCCAGGGGGGCGATCGGGCGTGATCCCAGCGCCTAAACAGCGCCGCCTGCGCCGTGATCCACGGGGCGTCAGGACCCCGCAATTCCGACGCCTCGCCGTCGTGTCGCAGGCGGAACCTGCGCCGCAGCCAGTTTCCGCCGGGCGCCCGCATCCGAGCGGCGTTGCCAGCGGCTCTGCGGTGGGGCTTCGCGCGACGGCCGGCCGGGCGGCCTGTCGTTGTGCCGGGGGCTACCCGGGGGCGCCGCCAACTGGAATGCCTCACCCAGACACGGTGATTTACGCTCCACTAACCATAGCCCGAGCCTCGGCGCGAGGCAAAGTCAGGGCTTTCCATCGCCCGGGCAGAATCGATTCAGCCCCCGTTAGGGTTCGGCGCGCAAGGTCGGGCCAGAACGCGGGCCCGTCCGGGGCGTCCGCGGGGCCTGCGTGGCGCGGGGGCGTCGCCGCCGTCTGGTCCGAGCTTGGGATAGACCTGTGAGCGGATTCTCCTGGCGCGCGCCCGCGCCCTTCGGCGGTTCAGGTAACATGACGGAGCAGGGCGGCGTTTCCCTGCGCCGCCGGGCGCCGCAGCTGGCGATACGTCTGGCGGCCATGGTGATGCTGGCGGCGCTGGCGGGCTGCGGCATGTTTGGCGGCGAGCAACGCGAGCCCTGGCGAGGTCAGGCTGAGGCGCAGTGCCTGGCGCGCAAGCAGGTGCGCGCTTCCGAATTCATGCAGCCGATGAAGTCGATCAGCGGACCAGGGGCCTGCGGCATGGACAGCCCGTTCCGGGTCACGGCGATTCTCAATGGCGCCGTCACCCTGAAGACCCGTGGCGTGCTGGCCTGCCCGATGATCGCCGCGCTGGAGCAGTGGGTGGGCGAGGTGGTGCTGCCAGCCTCGCAGAAATATTATGGCGTGCCCGTCGCCCAGATTCATTTTGGAACCTATGCCTGCCGCCGCATGAATAATGGCTCGCGCGGCCGCCGCTCCGAGCACTCATTCGGCAACGCCGCCGACTTTATGGGCATGACCCTGGCCGATGGCCGCAGCGTCAATGTTAAGCGCGGCTGGCGCGGCAGCGCCGCCGACCAGGAGTTCCTGCGCACCATCTTTACTGGCGCGTGCCAGCAGTTCAGCACCGTGCTGGGGCCCGGGTCGGACGCTTATCATTATGACCATCTTCACCTGGATCTCGCCCGGCATGGGCGGGGGCGGATGATCTGCAGGCCAGTGCTGAAATGGTCGCCCATGGTCCCGGCGCCGTTTGAGCCAGGGCCAGGCGGCGCGTTGGCGCAGACCTCCCAGGGCTATGGCGCGCCGGTACAGACGCCGCGCGGCGCGGCGCAACCGGTCGTTGACATGGGGGAGCAGCCGCAGGCGGGGCAAGATCACGCTGGCCAAGTTCACGCTGGCCAAGATCACGCAAGCCAAGATCACGCTGGCCATGATCATGACGGTGGTGAAGACACGGCGCAGGCCAGCGGCCAGCAGCAGGCCTATGACCAACAGCCTTATGGCCAGTCCACCTATGGTCAGGGCCAGCCGCAACAGCAGGCCTATGGCGCCGCGCCACTGCCGCCTGCAGGTGTCGGCGCTGGCGGCGGCGAGCTTGCGTGGGGCCGCCGCCACGGCGGGCCGTGACGGGCCAAACACCAGCCTAGAACGGCAAGGCCCCGGTCTCGACGACCGGGGCATTGTGATTCAACCAGGCGCCTGACCGACACGGCAGCCGCGTCGGTCAGCGATTGCGGGCTCAGTAAACCGCGTAGCCGCCGTCGATCAGCAGTGTGTCGGCGGTGTGATAGGACGATGCGGTGCTCATCAGATAGACGGCGATGCCGCCGAAGTCCGCCGGCTCGCCAAAGCGGCGCATGGGGATGCGCGGCAGCACATTGGCGACAAACTTGTCATTGCCCATGATGCCTTCGGTCATCTCGCTCTTGATCCAGCCCGGCAGAATGGCGTTGGCGGTGATGCCGTAGCGGGCCAGCTCGACGCCGAGGGCGCGCACCAGCGCGTTCAGCGAGGATTTGGTGGCGGCGTAGTGCTCATTGCGGGCGGTGCCGGAGATCGAGGCGAGGCTCGAGGTCGGCACGAGGCGGCCGAAGGCGTCGCCATTGCCGGCGCGCTCGATCATGTGGCGGGCGGCGAGCTGGAACACCTGAACCACGCCATCGAGATTGGTGGCGAACATCTCGCGCCATTCTTCCGGCGTGCGGTCGACGAAGGATTTGCGGCCGCCGCCGCCGATGCCGGCGTTGGCGAAGCAGCCGTCGACGCGGCCGAAGGCGGCCAGGGTGGCGCGGAAGGCGTCATCGATCGAGGTGCGGTCAGAGACGTCGCAGATGCGGGCCTCGACCTTGCCGGCGTTGTGCGCCTTGAGCTGGGCCAGCGCCGCCTCATTCTTCTGGGCGTTGCGGCCCCAGATCGACACCGAGCAGCCAGCGCGCACCAGCGCGTCCGCCATGCCGAGGCCAATGCCGCCATTGCCGCCGGTGATGATGGCGACGCGATGCGACAGGTCGAAATCCTTGTTCATGAAAGTCCTCCCGGGAGTGTTGTGCAAGAGCTAGCATGAGCGGACGGCGCGGCGGAAGAGGCTTCCTATCTAACGCTTGTTCTGTCACAACTGGGGCAGACCATCCCGGACGCGCCTGCCCGGAAGCGGCGGGCGCCTGACGCTCTGGCTGACGCGCGCCGGTCCAGTCGCCTGCGGGCGACGCCGCGCGGTCCGGGAACGGCCCACAATGCGCCGGTCGGCGCCAGGCCCATGTCGCCTGGCGCGGAGCGACGTCAATGACAATGCGGAGCACGCTGGCCAGGCCCCTGGTCATCATGTTCCAGGGAGCAAACGCGGGAACCTGCATGTCCTACGAATCAGTCAAGACCGAAGGCTCGACCATCAAGACCGAGCTGTCCGACGGCATCCTCACCCTGACGCTGAACCGTCCCGATCGTCTGAACGCCTTCACCGGCCAGATGATGCAGGAGATGATCGACACCTTCGACAAGGCCGACGCTGACGACAATGTCCGCGTCATCATCATCACCGGCGAAGGCCGCGGCTTCTGCGCTGGCGCCGACCTCGCCGCTGGCGGCGACACCTTCAATTACGACAACCGCCGCAGCGGCGCCGATCTGCCGCTCGGTCGCGATGGCAAGCCGGACCTCGCCGCTGACCCTGCGGTGCGCGACGGCGGCGGTCGCCTGACCCTGCGCATCTTCAACAGCCTGAAGCCGGTCATCGGCGCCATCAACGGCCCGGCCGTCGGCATCGGCGCCACCATGCAGTTGCCGATGGACGTGCGCATCGCCTCCGAGAACGCCCGCTTCGGCTTCGTGTTCTCGCAGCGCGGCATCGTGCCGGAAGCCTGCTCGAGCTGGTTCCTGCCACGCCTCGTCGGCATCCAGCAGGCGACGGACTGGGCCTTCTCGGGTCGCGTGTTTGACGCGAAGGAAGCCCTCGCTGGCGGCCTCGTCAAGGAAGTGGTCGCCGCGGACGAGCTGCTGCCGCGCGCCCGCGAGATCGCCCGGTCGTGGAGCGAGCGCACCGCGCCGGTGTCGGTGGCCCTGATGCGCCAGATGATGTGGCGCATGCTCGGCGCCGAGCATCCGATGGACGCCCATCGCGTCGACAGCCGCGCCATCTTCTGGCGGGGCAAGCAGCGCGACGTGCAGGAAGGCGTCACCTCCTTCCTCGAAAAGCGCCTGCCGAACTTCCCGGACAAGGTGTCGACCGACATGCCGTCGTTCTTCCCGTGGTACGAGGAGCCGGAATACAAGTAATATCAGGATGCGAAGATGCTGACGCATCCGCATCCTTAAATGCGCAGGCGCCGCACGGGCTTGGCCAGAACCCGATCTATCACGCTCATCGGGTTCTGGTAAAAGCCGGTACGACCCACACTTATGCCGCTACACAATGGCTCCGGAGCGTTCCGGGGCCATTTTTGTTGGCGGGAGCGAGGGGGGCGGTCCATATGAAAACGGGTGCGAACGCCGGTATTTGGCGTTACATAGCCGACCGGCGCAGGCACAACGGACCCGCAGGCGCCGGTACAGGCTGGAGCTTCCCTTGAGTACAGGCGACATGTCGGACGCGCGCGGTTTCGCCAACGTCGATACGTGGATTTTTGACCTCGACAACACGCTGTATTCGCATGAGGCGCAGGTATGGCCGCAGGTCGGCCAGCGCATCACCCAGTTCGTGGCCGATTATTTCAGGCTCGACCCGGTCGAAGCCCGCATCCTGCAGAAAAAATACTATCACAGCCACGGCACCACGCTGCGCGGCCTGATGGATGAGCATGGGCTTGATCCAGGCGATTATCTTGATTTCGTCCATGACGTCGATCTCACCCTGTTGGCCCCGAACGCCCAGCTGGCGGCGGCGATTGGCGCGCTGCCAGGGCGCAAGCTGATCTTCACCAATGGCTCGGCGCGCCATGCCGAGAACATTTGCCGCAAGCTCGGCCTGCACGACCATTTCCACGGCTGCTTTGACATTCTCGCCGCCAATTTCGTGCCCAAGCCGGAGCAGGGCGCCTATGACACGCTGCTGGCGCACTATGAGGTAGACCCGGCGCGCGCGGCGTTTTTCGAGGATATGGCGCGCAATCTCGCCCCGGCCCACGCCCTGGGCATGACCACGGCGCTGGTGCTGCCGGCGACGCCCGACCCCTATCGCGAGCCGTTCGAACAGGCGCGGGAGGAGCTGGCGCATGTTGACCACATCACCGATGATCTGGTCAGCTTCCTCGAAGGCGTGACGCGGGGCTGAGATGGCGCCCGCATGGCCTGCGGGAGGACATGATGACAGCGCGACCCAATGCGGCCCAGGCGGAATTCTGGAACACCGGCGCCGTGCGCTCCTGGGTGGATCTGCAGGAATTGCTCGATGCGCAATTCGCCCCGCTGTCTGCTGAGGCGCTGGCCCTGTTGCCGCTCGCCGACGGTCAGCGCGTGCTCGACATTGGCTGCGGCTGCGGCGGCAACACCCTGGAGCTGGCGGCGCAGGTCGGCGCTGGCGCGGCGGTCGGCGTCGACATTTCCGCGCCCATGCTGGCGCGGGCCCGCGAGCTGGCGGCGGCGCAGGGCGTGACCAACGCTTCCTTTGTCGAGGCTGACGCGCAGATCGCCGATCTGGCGGCGGGGGGCGCGGCTTTCGACGCGGCGTTCTCGCGCTTCGGCGTGATGTTTTTCGATGATCCGCCGGCGGCCTTCGCCAATATCCGCGCCAGTATGAAGCCGGGCGCGCCGCTGGCCTTCGTCTGCTGGCGCAGGCCCGATGAAAACCCGGTGCTGCTGGCGCCCTATCGGGCGGCCTATGCGACCTTCCCGGTCAAGCCGCCGAAAACTGATCCTTTGGCTCCCGGGCCCTTCGCCTTCGCCGACGCCAGCCGCATCCGCTCCATTCTCGAAGAGGCTGGCTTCAGCGACATCGCCATCACCGCGCATGACCAGCAGGTCGGCGGCCAGCCATTTGAGGTGGCGCTGGAGCAGGCGCTGCGCATCGGCCCGCTGGCCGGGGTGCTGCGCGAACAACCCGAGGCCATGGAGCCGGCGCGCGCCAAAGTGATGGAGATGCTGAAGCAGCATGAGCGCGACGGCCGCATCTGGTTCGACGCCGCCATCTGGGTGGTCAGCGCCAGGGCCTGATACCAGGATGCGAAGATGCCGACGCATCAGCATCCTGGATTGCTCAGGCGCCGCACGGGCTTGACCAAAGTGCGATGAGTCGTGCTCACCGCACTTTCGTATGCGCGACGCAGGGGCCGCGTCCTGCGGTCAGCGGCTGTCGCGCCTCAGAAATGCGCCAGAAAGCCGCCGTCCACCGCCAGCGAATGGCCAGTGATGTAGGAGGCTTCGCGCGAGGCGAGGAACACCACGGCGCCGGTGATCTCTTCCGGGCGGCCCCAGCGGCCTAGCGAGGTGCGCTGGCCGAGCCAGGCGGCGATGTCGGCGTCGGCGGCCATGGCCGCGTTGGCCTCGGTGGCGAAATAGCCCGGCGCCACGGCGTTGACGGTGATTCCATGCGGTCCAAGCTCGGCGGCCAGCGCCCGGGTCATGGCGTCGAGGCCGCCTTTCGAGGTGGTGTAAAGCGCATCCCCCGCCCGCGAGATGCTGGCGGCGATGGAGGTGATGTTGATGATGCGGCCATGCCGCGCCGCCTGCATCAGCGCCGCCGCCTTGCGGCTGAGCTCGAAGGGCGCGGTGATATTGGCGGCGAGCAGCGCCTGCATGTCGCCGGGCCCGAACTGTTGCAGACTGCGCCGGTCACGGGCGGCGGCGTTATTGACCAGAATGTCGAGACGGCCAAAGCGCTGCATCAGCGTGGCCAGCGCCTCGGTCACGCCTACGTCGTCGGTGAGGTCAAAGGCCAGTGCATGCACGTCGCCGCCTTCCGCCGCCAGTCGCCGCCGGGCCTGCTCCAACTGGCTGGCGTTGCGGCCGCTGAGCACGGTGACGGCGCCGGCGCGGGCGAGACCGCGCGCGATCTCCAGCCCGAGGCCGCGCCCGGAGCCAGTCACCAGCGCCACCTGACCATCGAGCCGGAACGGGGCGACGCCCTGGGTCTCGCTGCTGTTCATGCCCGCCTCCATGGTTGCGCTGCGTGTCGCCGGTTGTGCCGGGGCGAGAGCGGCGAGGCAAGAGAGGTGTGGCGAGAGCGGCGTTCCAGACGCGGCGCCTGAACGGCCGGCGTGTCACGCGAGTCGGCCGCGCCCGGTGGGCGCCTCGCCGGCGGACGACGCAGCTTGCGGCGATTGACGTTGGCGCGGCTGTAGCGCAGTCTGGCGCCATTCCGAGGGGGGCCCGTGAGCGGGCTGAGATTCCACCTGTCGGCGCGTCATTCCGGGAAACCGGCGGCCATGCGCCCACGCTGTGGTGACCCTTTGAACCTGAACCGGGTCATACCGGCGGAGGGACAGGAACTTGCTCGTGTTGCGCCCCATGCATGCGCCTTTAGCGCGCATCTTGCGTTCCGCCTGTGGCGGATGTCGCCCCGCCGGCTCCCCGGCGGCGCCTGCGCGCGCCTGCATCGCCCCTATTGGCCAGATGTCTGGTCCATGGCGCCCATGGCGTCCATGTGTCCCCTCGTTGTGTGCGCCCGGTCCGCTTCCCAGCCACAACGACCAGGGTGCATGCCATGAGCGACGCCATCTTTCAGGGCGCCAGCGCGCCAGCCGCCGTCACCACCGCAGCCATTCGCGGCTCGCGCAAGATCTACAGCCCCACAGCTGAGCGACCCGATATCCGCGTTCCGTTTCGCGAAATCACCCTGTCGGCGGGCGCCGGCGAGCCGCCGCTGCTGGTGCAGGACACCTCGGGGCCGTTCACCGACCCGGAGGTGAGCATCGATCTGACCCAGGGGCTGCCGCAGCCGCGCGCCAGCTGGGTCGCCGGGCGTGGCTTCGCCACCGTGCAGCCGCGCGCCGTGCGCCCGGAGGACAATGGCGGGGCCAGCGGCGCGCGGCTGGTGCCGGCCTGCCCGGCGCAGCGTCCGGTGCTGTGCGCCGGTGACGGCCAGATGGTGACCCAGCTGGAGTTCGCCCGCGCCGGCATCATCACCGAAGAGATGATCTACATCGCCCATCGCGAGAACGCCGGGCGTCAGGCCATGGCGGATGGCGCGGCTGCGCGGCGGGCCGATGGCGAGGATTTTGGCGCGGAGATCCCGACCTTCATCACGCCGGAATTCGTACGGTCTGAGGTGGCGCGGGGCCGGGCGGTGATCCCCGCCAATATCAACCACCCCGAGCTTGAGCCGACGATCATCGGCAGGAACTTCCTGGTCAAGATCAACGCCAACATCGGCAATTCGGCGGTGGTGTCGAGCGCCGCCGAAGAGGTGGAGAAGCTGGTGTGGGCGGCGCGCTGGGGCGCGGATACGGTGATGGACCTGTCGACCGGCCGCAACATTCACAACATCCGCAGCTGGATCATGCGCAACTCCCCGGTGCCGATCGGCACGGTGCCGATCTATCAGGCGCTGGAGAAGGTCGGCGGCGATCCGGCGAAACTCGATTTCGACGTGTTCGCCGACACGCTGATCGAGCAGGCCGAGCAGGGGGTGGACTATTTCACCATCCACGCCGGGGTGCGGCTGCCCTTCGTGCCGCTCACCGCCAACCGCGTCACTGGCATCGTGTCGCGCGGCGGCTCGATCATGGCGCGCTGGTGCCTGTCGCACCATCGCGAGAGCTTCCTCTACGAGCGCTTCGACGAGATTTGCGACATCATGCGCCGCTATGACGTCACCTTCTCGCTGGGCGACGGCCTGCGCCCTGGCTCGATCGCCGACGCCAATGACGCCGCGCAATTCGCCGAGCTGGAGACGCTGGGCGAACTGACGAAGATCGCCTGGGACAAGGGCTGCCAGGTGATGATTGAGGGCCCTGGCCACGTGCCGATGCACAAGATCAAGGCCAATATGGACAAGCAGCTCAAGGCCTGTGGCGAGGCGCCGTTCTACACGCTTGGCCCGCTGACCACCGACATCGCCCCTGGCTATGACCACATCACCTCGGCCATTGGCGCGGCGATGATCGGCTGGTTCGGCACCGCCATGCTCTGCTACGTCACCCCCAAGGAGCACCTGGGCCTGCCCAACCGTGATGACGTGAAAACCGGCGTCATCACCTACAAGCTGGCGGCCCATGCGGCTGACCTCGCCAAGGGCCACCCGGCGGCGCAATTGCGCGATGACGCCCTGTCGCGGGCGCGCTTCGATTTCCGCTGGGAAGACCAGTTCAACCTGTCGCTCGACCCGGACACCGCCTGCGCCTTCCACGACGAGACCATGCCGAAGGACGCCCACAAGGTGGCGCATTTCTGCTCGATGTGCGGGCCGAAGTTCTGCTCGATGAAGATCACCCAGGACCTGCGCGCCGAGGTCGCCGCCATGGGCGACAATGAGCGGCGGGCGCTGGAGGAGGCGGCGATGCGCGGCATGCAGGCCAAAAGCGCCGAATTCGCCGCAGTCGGCGGCCAGATCTATGTGGAGGCGGCGCGGGACTGAGGCGCCGATACGCGCCTGGCGTTGCGGGTGGTTCTGGCGGTTCACAGGCGGCGCGCATGCCGGGCGCAGACGGCTGGACTGTGAACGGCCAGAGGTAACGCGTGGATGCCCGCGACAAGCGCGGGCATGACGGCGGGGAGCGGGAGAGGGCGAGAGTGGAGAGGGCAGCAGGTGACGGGCCGAGGGGTGAGGGCGTGAGGGGACGTGGGTGAAGAGAGGGGGGCGGCGAAAGTCCTGTCTCGCCGCCTTTTCGCTTCTACACCGTCATGGTCGGGCTTGACCCGACCATCCACGTCTTCAACCACCTCCACCACATCAGCCGCCCCACCCGTCGCCGGTCGCAACGCTCCGCCCGCCGCATTGCCGCCCGGCCAGGCGCGCGCCATGATGCGCGGCCGCGCCTTGTGGGCGGCGCCCCGCCGTGTGTGATCCAGGAGCAGCCCATGCAATTGCCGTCGCCGGTCGATCATTTGCCGCGCGCCGCCCAGACCACGCTGCTGCTGTGTCAGGTGGCGCTGGCTGGCTGTGTCGACGCCATTGGCTGGCTGCTGCTGGGCGGCGTGTTCGTCTCGTTTATGAGCGGCAACAGCACCCAGTTGGCGGTGGCGCTGGCCAGCGGCCAGGGGGGCTGGGCGCTGCGGGTGGCCTGCGTGCTGGGGGCGTTCTTCGCCGGCGTGTTCTGTGGGGCGATGATGCGCGAGGTGAGCCGCTCTGGCTCGCACGCGCCGCTGTTTCTGGCGGCGGCGGTGGCGTTGGCGGTGGCGCTGACCCTGGTGCGCACCTCTGGCGTCAGCACCCTGCACATGCTGCCGCTCGCCTTCGCCATGGGGCTGCTCAACAATGTGCGTCGGCTGATCAGCGGCGCTCCCGTCGGCGGCACCTTCGTCACCGGGGCGTTTGTCGCGGCGGCGCAAGGCGCGGCGCGCTGGTCGCTGGGGCGGGCGCCGTTTTCAGCGCTGGCGCCCTATGCGCTGTCGTGGCTGGCGCTGGGCGGCGGCGCCGTCGTCGGGGCGGCGCTGTCGCTTTACGCCGGCGATATCGTGGCGTTGTTGACGCCGGTGCTGTGGGCCACAGCCCTTGCGCTGATCCATCTGTGGATCGCCAGCCGCGCGCCGTCCCCCGCCGCGGATCTGTGATGCCAGGATGCGCGGATGCTGACGCATCCGCATCCTGAAATGCTCAGGCGCCGCACGGGCTTGGCCAGAACCCGATGAGTGAAGCTCATCGGGTTCTGGTATGAGGGCGCGGCGGGGCCATAAAAAAGGGACGCCGGAGCGCCCCTTTTTGTATCGCGGCTTATCAGCCCCTGGTCACCGGGCGACGTTCGGCGGTGAACGACGACATCAGCGGATCGCCCACATCCAGATGGCCCTCGACCAGATGGCGCGGCGTCAGCGCCAGCCAGTTGTTGAGCGACACGTCACGATATTTGCCGGTGTGGAACACATTGATCACCCGCATGGGCTCCGTGCCCGTGTTCTCGATGTAATGCGCCAGGGTCTTCGGCACATAGCCGACGTCGCCCGCCACGAAATCGAAGGTGCGGGCGTTGTCGACGGCGTCGAACACCGTCATGCGCGCCTGGCCGGAGAGATAATACTGGATCTCGTCCGCGTCGGGGTGCCAGTGAATCTCGCGCATGGCGCCTGGCTCCAGATCGATGATCAGCGCGGCCAGATTGGTGACCGGGAAATTGCGCTCATCAATCACCGTCACCGAGCCGCCGACGCACTCGGTCTTCTCGGCCTGGGCAGCGCGGAACACGTATTTGTCGGTGAAATTGACGGCGCCCAGGTCGCGGCGCACCTCGTCCAGCGGCGGCGGCACAGGCTGGCGGAAGATGTATTTCTCTTCAGCCGGAATGCCGTCAAACGCCTCAACCGGCACGCCGAAGTTCTTGGCCAGAACTTCGCGCGGGGTGTGGGCGAACAGCTCGGTCACCAGCAGGGTCTGGTTTTCGGAGAAATTGCCGTCGTTGAACACCAGCACGAATTCGGTGCCCTCTTCGAGGCCCTGAATGGCGTGCGGGAAGCCTGCCGGCGCCAGCCACAGATCGCCGGGGCCGAGGTCTTCCACCAGCGTCTGGCGCTGGTCGTCGATAATGTAGAAGCGCACCCGGCCCTTGACCACATAGGCCCACTCGGCCTCCTTGTGCCAGTGCATCTCACGCACCACGCCCGGGGGCAGGCGCATGTTGACGATGGCCAGCTCCTTCAGCGAGCCCATCTCACGCTGGGTGACCTCGCGCGCCCAGCCGCCGTCCTCAAGACGGTTGTGGGCCATGGCGAAGGGGAATTTCAGGTTTGGAATGCCGCCATGGTCGGTGGCAGGCGGCAACAGGATGTCCGGGTTCTGCGCCTCGACCTGGGGATTGCGCGGGCCGACGATATCGGCGCCGAGGCTGCCGCGAATGGGTTGCACAAGATCAGTCATAGGGCCTCCAGAAGGTTATGGGGTGGCGGCGACTCACGTCGCTGCGGCGAGCAGGTCTCGCCGCAGGCAAGCGTCGCCGCGAGCAGGCGTCAGCCGATCAGACCGCCAGGGGTCGGGTCCGCCTCACGCGGCTCGCCAAGCGCGATAAAGCCCAGCGCCAGAGCGATGGCCGCCGGCAGGAAAATCGCCGCGCCAGAGAATTGCTGGTCGACAAAGAAACCAATGGCGCCGCCGCCGGCGAAGCCAAGCAGGGTGAGGAAGAAGATGCCCGCCCACGACAGGTTAGACTTGCCGTTGATACCGGTGCGCGAGAACAGCGCCTGGATCAGGAAGTTAAACGCCATCTGCACCACAAAGGTGACAGCCACGGCGCCGAACAGCATGCCGCGGTTCTTGTGGAAGGCATTGCCCTGGGCGCCGGCGAGGAAGCTGATCGCATAAGCGATATATTGCGGCTCCATCACGCCGCCACGGGCGCAGAAGGCCAGCGCCAGCAGCACGACGCAAATGCCAAACAGCACCACCGGCGTATAGACCTTGCCCTTGCGCAGCATGGCGGTCATCAGCGCGCCGCACAGGGCGGAGCCAATGCCGAAGGCCAGCACGGACAGGGTGGAGAACCAGAAGGCCTGCCAGTCGCCCTGCACCAGGCGATAGCCGCTCTGCACCACGTTGCCGGACTGCACCGTGGCGAAGGTCTGGGCATTGGCCAGCGTCCAGGCGTTCATGGAGCCGGCCATCGCCGCCAGCAGGAAGCCGACTAGCGGTTTCTCCATCAGCGGGTAGCGCGTGAGTTCGGGGTGTTCCCCCACCGTTGCGGCTGTCATACCGGCGCAATCTCCCATTCCGTGACGGCAGTCGCCGTCCGCGTGGCACGGTCAAGTTCAAGCCAACCCTACTGGGGCCTCGTCGCGGAAGCGCCATGCTTTTGGCCAACAATTGACCAATTTAACGATTGTTCACGTCTTTGTGATGACAGTT
The DNA here is from genome assembly GCF_059740505.1 of Camelimonas sp. FR25. Lineage (NCBI taxonomy): Bacteria > Pseudomonadati > Pseudomonadota > Alphaproteobacteria > Hyphomicrobiales > Chelatococcaceae > Camelimonas > Camelimonas sp. FR25. Next base: position 105,442 of record NZ_JCAWFG010000073.1, read on the forward strand.
ATTGGAATGATTCTATTCTGATCTGCCGGAACATGGCCCGGCGCCGTCATCGTACAGTCGGATACTGTGGAATGATCGTGCTGACTGTGTGACCCCAGCGTGG
>NZ_JCAWFG010000074.1:0-19377 GCF_059740505.1 Camelimonas sp. FR25
GATTTTCAGGAGTGAGCTGGTCGTAGCAGTGGTCTGAAAAAGCAAAGGCCCCGCTGGGTTGCCGCCCGCGAGGCCTTCAAAATCGATAGAGAGCGTCCACCCCCTGAACATGGTTGGACGCTCTCACGACACGTTTGACGTGTCAAGCTGAGAACGTCGTTTTTGGCATCGATATGCTTTGCTCTGCGCGACCCCGATGAGGGGTGGGCATGTTTGCAGAACGGATAGCGGCCATCGTCGATGGCGCTCGAACAATTACGCGTCTGGAATGGGCGTCCGGCGAAATCTGGAAGTCGTTCGCCGCAGGTGACATAGGCGAAGAGCAGACGCAGGCACTTGCGGAACGGATAGCCGAGCGTAAATCCGACATCCGCGCTGCGCCTAGCGTCGCACCACAAGCCGCGCGTCACTCCATTTTCCCGCCACGCAAACGTCAGGCATCCCCGGACCGCACAGCATCACTGATGCGTCGTCGGCGCATGGCAAACTCAGGCCCCCTCCCGCCGCATCTGGCAGCTCATTTCACCACAGGCCAGCTGGCGGTGATGCGCGTAGTCAGCGACGAAATGCGCGACCGGGGCAAGTGCGCCATCACTATTGCCGAGATTGCCGCGCGCGCTGGGGTGTGCCGGGCGCTGGTCCAGCAGGCGATGCACATAGCCGTCAGTTTGGGCCTGCTGGTGGTTCAGGAGCGCCGCCGCCAAGGGCAGAAGAATCTGCCAAACCTTGTTCAGGTGATCAGCCCCGAATGGCTGGCATGGATCAAGCGAGGCCCAAAGTCCTCGCCCATGACCTTCCGCTCCTTGGGTATAGGGTCGATTTTGCCAGGCCCCACGAATACGATGATTAAAAAACCTCATAAAATCAGAGGCCTTAGCAATCATCGTCCACCTCAGAAGCCTTGTGGCTCAACGTCACGAGTTGACGATGTATCACACTATGATACATTCGCACTACGCCGGACCTCTTGCCGATGATAAAAAGCTTCAAAGGCAAGATTACAGAAAGCGTTGCAGATGGCCGTTTGCCTAAGGGCTTTCCAGCGGACTTGCTGAAGGTCGCGCGACGGAGGCTCGCAATGCTGGACGCCGCCACACAGCTGACGGACCTGTTGGCCCCTCCGGGAAACAGGCTGGAGGCATTGAAAGGCAACAGGGCTGGGATGCATTCGATCCGGGTGAATGACCAATTCCGGATTTGCTTCCAGTGGAACGACGGCCATGCCTACGACGTTGAAATTGTCGATTATCACTGAGGGAGACAAACGATGAAAACGCTTCCTCCCATGCACCCTGGGGAAGTGCTCCGTGAGGAGTTCATGGAGCCTATGGGGCTTTCTGCGATAACTGTGGCGCGCGCCATCAATGTACCGCGCACCCGCGTTGAACGGGTCATCCGCGAAGAGACCGGCGTTTCGGCGGATACCGCTTTACGGTTGTCGAAGCTTTTTGGCACGACGCCAGAATTCTGGCTCAATCTCCAAGCGCGATACGATATGGAAACCACGGAGAAGGAAATCAGCGAGGACCTAGCCTCCATCCAGCCGCTGGAAATGGAAGCGGCCTGAGCCTTCTGCTGTCAGATAAACCCTCATGCAGCGCATGCATCTTGGAGAAGGCAAAGACGGGGTATGGCGCGGCCTCTATTCTAACCCGGCATACCGTTCAATCAGAGTCGAGATGAAATTTATGCATAAGCCGGTGGACTACCGGCGCCATGATAATTCCTAGGGAAGCCGCAAAGAGTATCCCTGTCAGAAAACCGTATCCGGCAATGAACAGCTTCCCGGGAGTGCCTGGTGGCATGCTGTGTGTTCCGATGCCACCTAGCAGCAAAGCCGTGTTTAGAAGCGCATCATGCACTGTCAGGGTTTCTTCCAAGAGGATCTGACCAAGTACGCCCAATAGGCCAAAGGCGGCGACCAGCGCAGTAGCTGCGGCAGTGTGGTGTATGACGCGCTTGGCGAACCGTCGGCGGCTTGCCAAGGGTGCGTCTTTGCTCTCGTACACCTAAGCTTCTCCATCACCCTATAGGACCTCTTATGGGTGATGGTGGGCGGCACGCCAAGTGGGTCAGCTGCCGTAGTCTGCCAGCGTCTTCCAAGCTGCGGCCTATATATGGCGGCAGCCACAATGGCCTTCTCCCCATCTGTGCTACTTCGGGATTTCCTCTGGTGTTTCAGGGGGTATTTGAATGGGCTCCTGCGGAACCGGGATTGGCTCCCTTACCGGGACGCCGACCGGTTCTTCAGGATGTGGACCCTCTGGCGGCGTGGGTGGTTGCGCTGGGGTGCTGGGCGCAGGAGGAACCGATATCGGGGGGGCGGCTGGTTGCTGGTTCATGGCGGGCTCCTTTGGTTCTGTGGAGCCAAGTCCGCAACTTACGGGTGGGTTCCCATTCAGCCGCTCGCCCCTCTGCTGTACCACCAGTGGTGCGTACGTGTGTTTGACATTTAGCGCCTGCCATCCATAACATTCGTCTCAACGTTCGTTGAAACGGATGTGATTGACATGGCTCAGGGAAAATTCGTCGCCTACTACCGCGTATCGACGCAGAAGCAGGGGCGATCCGGTCTGGGGCTCGATGCGCAGAAAGATGCCGTCAGGAGCTTTCTGAACGGTGGAAACTGGAAGCTCATGGCCGAGGTGGTGGAGATTGAGAGCGGGAAGAAGGACGACCGTCCAAAATTGGCAGAGGCCCTACGCCTTTGCCGCCTGCTGGGTGCGCGTCTTCTCATAGCGAAGCTGGATCGCCTCTCCCGCGACGCCCACTTCCTGCTGGGCCTTCAAAAATCAGGCGTACAGTTCACGGCTGCCGATATGCCTGAAGCCAATGAGATGGTCGTGGGGATTATGGCGGTTGTCGCCCAGGCCGAGCGGAAAATGATATCCGCCCGGACAAAAGCTGCGCTCGCTGCTGCGAAGGCTCGGGGAACGGTTCTAGGCGGTCACAGAGGCGTGACGCCAACCAGAGCGGATCAACAGGCAGGAAGGGCGACACAGGCGGCCAGAGCCCGTGCACGTGTCGCGGACCTCTCGCCTGTCATCCGGGATCTGCAGGCGAATGGCGCACACTCTCTGGGAGCCATTGCTCGCGGGCTCAATGAGCGGGGGATTCCGGCTGCTCGAGGTGGCTCATGGTCGCCCATGCAGGTGCGTCGTGTCCTTCCCATGGTTGAAGCAGATTATCCGCAACCTAATCGCTGAACTGCCCCCGTTACACAGTTGGGCCAGGGCCAATCACCCCCATGAAGAGCAAGACAATCAGGATAATTAGCAGCAGGCCACCCAGGCCAAGCCCATGGTTACGATAGCGACCACCGCCGTAGAACATGCCGCCGCCACCGAACAGCAGGATGAGGATAATCAACACAAGTAACAGGTACATTGGGAGGGCCTCCTATGAGCGGCATCCCTTGTTTAACGTTCGGCAATGGGGGGCGTTCCACAATATGCCTCTTCCCACTCGGCTTCAGCCAAGACCGCAGAGGCAGCACCACCCGGATTCTCGCATTCTTCTCCCATAAGGCATGCGCTGACGGTAAAGCGCTCCGCCTCCGGGTTTTCGGCCTTCTCAAGCCGTGACAGGCGAGCCGAAATCATGCGGGACATGAGGATAGCTCCACGTGATGAGGGGTGACTATGGTGCGGATGATGTGAAGCGCATCACCAGAGCTGGAGGCTATGAGGGCCTCAATCTTCGCCTGTCTCTCAGCCTCATCCGCTCCGGTCACGATATGACGCAGAACCGTTGCTGTCGGCGTCGGGTGCAAATGCTGGGCTTCCAGCTTCGATATCCGGCTAGAAATCTTGCTCATGGGGCGCACCTTGCCGTTCCTGCGATGATTGCCTCCGCAAGCTCGGCATCGCTCCGGTTCATGGCCAAGGGCGAATGCAACCCTTCGTCTCCCGGCGTATACGCTATTTGCGCAAGCTCGCCCTCCGTCAGGTCCGTGCCATCTGTCCACCGATTTCCGGGTAAGGGCGCCGGGAGCGGCATTACTCCCCTGATGACCGGGTCACCTTTCTGGAGAACGCCCACCTCGAGTGCCCGGCTGTAGGCCGCTTCCACCAGCTCTTGCGTGCGTTCCAAGAGCACGAACGCAACCGTTGGCCTACTGGTCCGGCGCGCCTGCTGCTCAAGCGTCTGGAGACGGCGTGCAATGGCGATGCTCATGTATCGGCCCTCAGCGCTGCTGCTATCACGTGCGCCATGGGGATGTTGGTGGGGGATGCGTGCAAGCTGGCGGATAGAGCCATTACCCGCTCCTGATCCGACAGCATGTCCCGAACGCATGCGTCACGTTGCTCTTTCGAGAGTGGAGCCGCCGAAGGCACGCGCCTGTTCTCGAGCTTTCCGATGCGAGCTGCAATCTGGCTCCTCATGGCCGCCTCCCATTCTCCAGCGCTTCAAGGCGGCGGTTCAGGTCCGTGACCTCGACGGCCTTTATATGAGCGTCCACCAGCTTGCTGAGCTCAGCCGCTTCCATTGGGGTGAGTTCACCTTCAGCCACAGCCGTAATGAGCGCTGCGGTGGCGCGGCTCAGGTCTTCTATTCTCTCTATCGGTGGAAGGGCGAACGGGATTGGCCGGTCTTTTCGGGCGGGGGCCAGCCTGTCGAGGCAAAGTCGCAACGCCACAGTGTCACCCTCACAGGCCATCTCAATGGCTTTCCGGGTGATTTTATCCGCCTCCCCGGCAAGCAGTTCATCGATAGCGCGTGTCGTCCGGTGGCGTGACCCGCGCGGCTTGCCAGCAGGATTGCCACTCTGGCCCTTTTTGAAGCTGGTTCGGCTGGCGGCCATCTACACCTCTGAAGCGCTTTAAAGCTAGAAAACTGTAGCACTATACCACGAATCAGTCTCCCTGATTTAGCCCTGTTTTTCAGACACTCAGGTGTGTTGGCTGTCTCCATGGCGCCGGAAATGTGAGCCCGAAAGCCAACTGGGCCACCATAATATCCGATAGCTCCTGCTACCTTCTTGTGACAGAAGGGCGGATGATCGAAGAAAGAGACGCGCTAAAAATGCTGCACGACCTAAGTGCTGACAGCGGTAAGGCGACGTACGAAATGAACAGGCTAGCTGCGCTGGCTGGCTTCAAAATTATGGACTCGCTCCCCGAAAGAGATTTTGACGAACTCGTCAATATTGCCGCTGATATCTGCGGGGCACCTATTGCAGTTATCAATTTTATTGGTGACGGTAGGCAGTATTTCAAGGCTGAGGTTGGCCTCGTTGTATCTGAAACCCATATAGATACTTCATTTTGCGCCAAGGCCGTTATCGAAGGCGATTTTTTCTTAGTCCCCGATGCAACCAAAGACGAGCGCTTTAAGGACAACCCTTTTGTGGTCGGTTCCCCCGGCCTGAGGTTCTATGCCGGCGCGGTCCTGAAGACCCAGGATGGCTATCCCATTGGAACTCTGTGCGTGCTGGACCATCGGCCGCGAGAACTCACGCAAGTGCAACAACGGGCGCTACGCGTTTTGGCCAAGCAAGTTATGGCACAGCTAGAGCTTCGTACTGCGCTCAGGGACCTGGCTCGCAAGAATGCCATCCAGGCGCGGATCAATGCGCGGAAAGAACTGACGGCAGTCAGGCTTGCCGCGGAGAACGAACTGATAAGAACCGACCAGAAGCGTCTGCTCCTGGCTCAGGATGCTGGCGGGATCGGGATTTTCGAACTCGACGTGGAGACTGATCAACTCGAGGTCTCGGAGGAGTTCTGTAAGGTGTTCGGCTTGCCCGTGCAGAGCACGTACGCGGCTGATCTGCTCGAAGCGCTGGTTGTGAAGGACGATGAGGAGATGCGCTCGGCACGCGATAGCCGCATCTCAGGGGACGCGAAACTGGATGTCGAGTACCGTATCCGTCGCAAAAGCGATGGAGAGCTTCGCTGGATATCAAGGCGTGCACGGTTCGTGAGTGCGCCGGATGGCAAAGTGCAAAGAATGGTTGGTGTCGTGATGGACATCACCAGCACCAAGCAGCGCGATGCGCATACGGCGGCCCTCTTATCGTTAGGGGAACGCTTGCGGGAGGCCTCATCATTCAAGGAAGCCGCTGGATATGCGGTCGAGGCGCTTTCCGAGATTTTCCCCCTTGATCGATTGGGTTATGCAACCGTCGATGAAATTGAGGGATCGTTTCAGGTAGAAGCGGAACATTTGGCTCCTGGCCAGCTTCCCTTGGCGGGGCGTCACCTAATTGCCCGCTTGCCTCACACACTGGACAGGCTGGCCAACGGAGAAGTTGTTGCGGTCCCCGATGGGTTGATGGACCCGGGGTCGACCGAGGACAGGTCCGTATTTTCGGAGATGGGCGCGCGTGCGCTCTTGGCCGCGCCAGTCCTGGATCAGGGGCGTCTTGAGGGGGTTCTGTTCATAGTCCACGGCCAGCCACGTCGCTGGACGAAGGATGAAACAGAATTTCTCCGCCGGGTCAGCGACCGGACATACGCAACGCTCGAGCGGATTGAAGCGCAGCAGCAGCAGCAGGTCCTGAACCACGAGTTGAGCCACCGCCTGAAGAATACCTTGGCTATGGTTCATGCCATCGCGTCCCAGACACTTAAGAAGAATAGCCCGGGCCCGGCAGTCGACGCGTTCCTGGCGCGAATTCATGCACTGGCCAAGGCACATGACATCCTGCTTCAGCAATCATGGTCCTCTGCCCGGATTTTGTCAGTCCTGGAGAGTGTTCTGGAAATACATGCCGAACGAAGCCGCTTCACTTTTTCGGGGCCAGATATACGTCTTGGGCCGAAAGCAGGGCTGTCGCTGTCCCTGATTTTTCACGAACTTGCAACTAATGCTCTCAAATATGGTTCTCTCTCTACGGTCGGTGGAACAGTCGATGTTCACTGGGAGACGAGGAATGATGGCGACGAAGAAGGCTTCATTCTGACTTGGAAAGAATCCGGCGGCCCCCCTGTCTCAGAGCCAGCCCAAAGAGGGTTTGGCTCAAGGCTGATCAAAATGGGCATCGCTGGGACAGGATCGGTTAAAAAGCGCTATGATCCCACAGGCTTTAACGCCGAGTTTGAATTGCCGATGCGCGTAATCCGGGAACTGGTTTGAGGAATGGGTACACGTCAATGTTAGATACCCCAAAGGGGAAGACCGTCTTAGTCGTCGAGGATGATCCATTGATCCGGATGGACGCCGTAGACCTGGTTGAGGAGGCAGGATTCCGAGTTTTGGAAGCGGGTAGCGCTGATGAGGCTCTGTCCATTTTGGATGAGGGAACCGAGCTGTTCCTTCTGTTCACAGACATCGATATGCCCGGAAGCATGGATGGCCTCGCTTTGGCCAACGTCATTTCTGTGCAGAGACCGGGCGTCAAGGTCCTAATTACCTCAGGGCAGCACCTGCCTGATACCAATGAGATGCCCCACTCCGCCGTGTTCATACCTAAACCCTATGGAGCGGCACGCTTGGTGTCGCTTTTGCAGGGAGAGCACCCCTAACCCTCTGCAAGAGAGGCCACGGAGCGGTCATTACATGATAGCTCTTTAGTGCAGCAACGTTGTAGCGCTACAGTGTCGTATGTGGCGGCTCTCCCGCCCCTGACTTAGCGCCCCCAAGGCTCTCGTGCGCGCACGCGTGCGTACTGGTCCTGAAAATGGGCTGGTCCATCACCGGCTATCTCTCAGGACCTCAAATGGGTAGACTCGCCAACGGGTTGTCTCATGAGGCCGGGAATGTCGCGTCTAATCTGGATGGCTGTTCAGGCGCTGTTCGTGGGATGGCTGGCCTACAGCATGCTCCAGCGTCATCCTGACAGGCCGGCAGAAGTGGTTATTGGCGTCCTAGGCGCTATCGCGTTCTGCGCCTTCCTCACAGCCATTCTGACCCGTGTTTGGGATACCGCCAAGACTGGCGAACTAAAGGACGCCCGCGAAACCATCGCCACGCTCAATGAAACCGCGAAGCGCGTTGACGCCCTAGCGGCAGAGGCGAGGGGGCTAGAAGCGCTCCTTGAAGCCGAGCGGAAGCGCTCCGGAGAACTGCGGGCGGATGGGATGAGGTGGCAGGGGCAGGCAGAGAAAGCACTCGCTGCAGTTCCCATTCCGCAGCCAGAGAAGCGGGGTTTCCTGCGTCGGCTTCTTGGGTAGCGGGGCAAGAGAATGCCACCGGTGACAGGTGGTGACATGATGATGAAACCCAGCATCGCCCACGCTGGGGCAGGGGTATCTGTTGAGGATACACCCTTGGCCCCTCTCGCTTTACGCTCGCGAGATGACTTCAGATAAATCGGTGGCCGGCCTCGCGCACGCGCGCACCTTGCGCAAAAATTCAGGCCAGCCGCCCGTGTGATCCGTCATGATATCGTGACGCATCTCAGCAACGCGCCACCGTGGCGCGCTGGTTGGCCAAGGGTGCGCAGAATATGCGCCCCCTTTCCGTGTGCCGCCGATATGAGCGCCACGGTGGCGCGCACATGGCACCAAGGCGTTTAGCCTGAAGAATCAACCTAGATAAGGTAAGGCCCGGCACTATGGCCGGGCCTTTGGGCATCGGAGTGCAGCGCTACCTAGGGGGGTGGGCGTTCGGGAGAAGTACTCTCCGAGCCGCTCTCATCGCTTTTTCGCGAGAGAAGCCAAAATTCAGAGCCATTTGATACGCATTCCGAGCCATCGCCCTCCTGGTGGGGGAGATGCTTGAGGAGGTCGGAGCGACTGGTGTGGGCTCATTCGGCATCCTTGAACTATACCGTAGCGGATGCAGAGGTCACCGGTGACAGGTTCACGAATACGCTAGCCGCTTCGCCAAGTGCCACCTAATTTCAGATGAAAATCATTGTCGGCCCTCCAAGGGGCCAAGGCGCGCGACCGGAGCCGGTCCTGCGTTGCTGTTACAGCAACGCAGCCTGTCGTGCGGGTGCCTACAGTCCACCTAATCCGTCAAAAGCCCAAACCAGCAGGGCAATGACCGCTACGATGCCCAAGAAAATAGCCGCTCTAATGACTCTTCGTCCCGTCATGCTCGCCCCTTATGTTGCGTGGTGAGCGTAGCTTGGCGCTGATAGAAGGCAACGGCCCGTAGGGTGCCTGACAAAATTGGGCGGGGCCGCATTGTGGGGATTCCGGCAGGGTTTGATCTCCCCAAATCTGGTGAGCGCAAATGCCACCAACAGGCTTAGGGGCATGTCACTGGAGGTGTGGCGATTTCCTCCATACCTCGCTGTGGCCCCCTTTTTCATTGGCTCCGAAAATTCATAGCCTCGCGTGCGCGTGCGCGTGCGCGTGCGGGTGCGTCACGCGCGCACCCTGTAGCGAAATTCCCCCCGCAGCCTCTTTTACGGCGCTCAAAAACTCAGGAGTTGAGGGTTTTCGCCCATTTCGGCGAAAACGGTTGGTTTAGCGCAGCGCCCTTTTCCAGTGTCCGGAAACCGGCGCTATGCCCTCGCCTTAATCGCGCGCCACAGCGTGGTCTTGTTGACCTTCATGAGCTTGGCCATTGATGGAATGGTTTCATGGCCGCTGTCGATGTTGCGTCTCGCGAGGGCGATTTGCTCCGCTGTCAGAGAGCTTGGGCGTCCCGCCTTCCTGCGTCTCTCGGGCTTGCGGGCATCCCGCGCGGCTGTTCGCTGTTGGTGCGCGGCTTCGATAGCCGTCAGGGTGGCGTAAAGGTGGTTGATGCGCTGGTAGTCGGCTGGCGTAATGACAATCCCGTCGTCAATGGCAGTTAGGCCCGCCCCCTTTTCTCTGAGGGCGTTCAGAACATCCAGAACCGCGTCGCTTGTTGGGCCCAGCCGATCCAGCCGCGTAACCAAGAGTGTGTCGCCAGCGGTCATTTTCGCCAGTGCTGCGACTAGCTCCGGCCTATCAGTGTCGCCGTCATCGCCAAGGTCGCCGTAGTCTTCGGTCGCGCCAGCGTCCCGCAAGTCGTAGCCCTGCATATGTTGCCCATGCATGTCGTCGGCAAAGACGTAGCCAAAGGTGGTCATCGCGCGGTCGCTCCCTAATTTGAAACGAATTACGATATGATAATGACGATAAAATATATTTATAGGAATAGCTTTATCGGATAAATATGAAACGACTTATAAGTCGGGGTGGGCCACGGCAGCCCCGCACATGCCATCTGGCAGGCCACGGCAGCCAGATGCGCGAATGTCGTTTCAGCAGGCCGCGCGAGCGGCTCCGAGCGGGAGTAGTTTTTGTGCTGCGGGCGACGCGCTGCACAAAAACTACGGTAGTGAGCCACTTTTATGGGGGCTTGTTGGGGGGCTTCAGGGGGGCTCAGGCGTCTGTGACGCCGTTTCAAAATTGCCGCCGCTGCGCCGGTGGCCGCTTCAGCAAACGTCTGTGGCGTCTTCGCGACCCACAACGTTTGCGGTATTGAGCGAATTTTACCGGGAACTTACAGGGGCTTCTCTTGCCGGGGTGGCGGCTGTCACGAGGCCGCCTTGCTGGGGTTTTCAAAATCAATCAGGCCGAAGGCCGGATGGGCGAAGCCGCGACCTCGAATCAGACCGTTATGAGCGGTCGGCGTTACCCTTCCTTGTGCTTGGCAACGGCAAAGAAAAACGCCGCCCAGAGGCGGCGAGATTTGTCACATTCAGAGGGGCCCCAGGAGGCAGTGGGGATGCATGGATAAGCTCGGACTAGGCGTTTAGGTTCCAAAAGAAAAGCCGTCAGAAGACGGCCATAGTTGCGGGATCAGTAGGCAGTCAGCCCTCGTGGGGGGTGGAGCGGCCCCGCTGTCGAGGCGTTCGGGGGTAATTAACCGGGCCACTCCACGCAATCGATACGCACGGGCGGCGAGAATGGATCAGTCAAATAAAAGGCCGCCCAGAGGCGGCCCAGAGTTGTCACATTCAGAAGCACCCCCGAGGCGTATGGGGGGCTCTGCTGTAGAAAGCTATAGCTTCGCTTTTTGTTCCGTTAAAAAGAGGTTCCCAGCCGGGATGGCGAGCGACTAGCGCCAAACTGGGCTCTTGCCATTAAGGCCAGAGGCGATAGCCGCCAGCCAAACTTGCAGGCTTAGCTTCGCGGCACGGCATCTACATTCTCCCTCTATGCAGGATGGGAAAATTTTCCATGTAATACTAATTACTTAGTTATTACATATATAATGTGTGAAATTGTATCATCCCAAAACTTTTGGAGATTGGGGGATGGTTATGAACCCAGACCAACCGAAAAAGCGCCGAGGGTTTGCATGCCTCAGTCCTGAAGCAAGGCGTGAGGTAGCAAGTCTCGGCGGGCGCAGTGTCCCAAACGAAAAGAGGAGCTTCTCCCGGAACAGGGAGCTTGCGTCTGCGGCTGGCGCAGTTGGCGGGGCGGCGGTTTCTCGCTTCAATCGGGCATTCTGGACGGATCGGCAGCTGGCTTCTGAAGCTGGGTCAAAACGACGTGAAAAGAAAAAGCCGCCCGAAGGCGGCTGAAAATGGAGCCCCCGAGCCAATGCTATCCGGCCTTCTTGGAAGCCACGGCATTGCGGAGGGCATCGTTGATGCGGTCCTGCCAGCCTGGGCCACCTTCCTGAAAATACTCCAGGACCGCGCAGTCGATCCGCAGTGATACGAGCTCCCTTGCGTTGGGGGGAGCTGTCTGCGTCGCGACAGGCGCTGGCGCCTGCTGTTTAGGTCTGAAGACGGCTTCAGCGGCAGCCCGCGGGTTCTGATGGGGGCGGCGAGGTGGATTGGCCATTGCGTAACCTATGAAGCGGCTAGAGAGCATCCATGCGTCGCGTCCTGCACTGGTAGCGCCAGCATCTCACGAGGAAGGGCGGCTTGGGCAGCGCCCTTAAGTTCGCGATGAGTCCCGCACACAGAGAGCTTCTCAATTCGCGCCTGCTACGGGCCGGGCTTTATTTTGATGACATGGAACTTCCGAGCGGACGCGTCATAAATTTTACGCGCATGCCGACGTGAACAAAGCGTAAGCCAGCCTGTTCGATGTCGGACGTCGAAGGCATGGACAATGCGTTCTGACACCCTGTCCAATCTGGACGCCCTTTCAGTGGGGCGAACTGCGCCACCTCTATGAGACGTATCGTACGGCATCCCAATTGTTTGGTTGGCGCGGAGGCCAGCCTTGGGCGAATGAGCGCAGGGGCGGTCATATCCTCGACAGTGACGCCGACCGCTGCCTGTCCATAATGGACGCCATCTTTGCCGAGGCGCTCAGGCGCGATGTGCCGCCGAAGTCCCTTCATGCCGATGATATGCTGGCGATATGGGCGCTGCGGATTGCTGATGACCCGGGAGAGGTCGCCGGGATAGGGGAACATATCGGCTTGCGCCAAGCGGGGCTGCCAAGCTAATGGCGGCTATTCGCTAAGGAGCCCGGTGAAAATCCGGGTGGCTATTCCGGCCGCCGAACCGCCGGACAACAACACGCATGACTAGGGGGCCTACCCTCATTATCATGTGCCTTGTTGCGGAATTTTTATGAAAATCGGGGTTTCGACTTATCGCACGCAATGGCTGGGCGATTGGACCAGCTTGCGTAAAGAGGTTCTGGCTGGGATCGTTGTTGCACTGGCCCTCATCCCTGAGGCCATCGGGTTCTCAATAATTGCCGGTGTCGACCCTCGCGTTGGCCTCTACGCATCCGTCGTCATCGCAATGGTTATCGCCTTCACGGGCGGCAGGCCGGGCATGATTTCGGCTGCAACAGCAGCCGTAGCGGTCTTGGTGACGCCGCTGGTTAAAGAGCATGGCGTTGAATACCTATTCGCTGCCACCATCCTCATGGGCATCATTCAGATTATCGCAGGTCTTCTGCGGCTGGATCTGCTGATGCAATTCGTATCTCGGTCGGTCATCACCGGGTTTGTGAATGCGCTCGCCATTCTAATTTTCATGGCCCAACTGCCCCAATTAACCGGCGTGAGTTGGCACACCTACGCCATGGTTGGTGGCGGCCTGGCCATAATTTACCTGCTGCCGAGGCTGACAGCAGCCATCCCATCACCATTGGCCGCAATCCTGATCCTTTCTGCAATCAGCATTGGATTTGGCCTACCAGTTAACACCGTATCCGACATGGGAAATTTGCCCGAGGGGCTCCCTACATTCGCAGTCCCTCAGGTGCCACTGACGCTGGAAACGCTTCAAATCATTCTGCCTTATTCGCTTGCCATGGCGGCGGTCGGATTGCTGGAGTCGTTGCTCACCGCCCAGATTGTCGATGACATGACGGATACAGACAGCAACAAGCGCCGAGAATGCGTGGGTCAGGGCAGCGCAAATATCGTCTCCGCCCTGTTCGGTGGAATGGGTGGCTGCGCGATGATTGGTCAGTCCGTCATCAACGTGACCTCCGGCGGAAGGTTGCGCCTTTCAACCTTCGTCGCGGGGGCGTTCCTCCTCTTCCTGTTGGCAGTTCTGGGGCCTTATGTCGGCAAGATACCCATGCCGGCGCTGGTAGCCGTGATGATCATGGTCTCTATCGGCACCTTCAGTTGGAACTCCATCGCAAACCTTCGGCGGCATCCCCCAACGTCATCGGTCGTTATGCTCACAACCGTGACTGTGGTCGTTGCAACGCACGACCTGTCGTTGGGCGTGCTCGCCGGCGTACTGCTATCCGGCATCTTTTTCGCAGGGAAAGTTCAACGGATGTTCACGGTTGAACGAACCGCGTCAAAGAACGGAGAGGAAGCCACTTATCGTGTCAGCGGGCAGGTGTTTTTCGCGTCAGTGGAGCGATTCTCGCGAGCTTTCCAGGCGTCAGAGCCCTGCCAACGTGTGACGATTGACGTATCTGGCGCTCACTTCTGGGATATTTCGGCAGTAAGTGCGCTGGATAGAGTGGTGACCCGCCTCCGCAAGGAGGGGCGAGAAGTAACAATTGTAGGCTACAACAAAGCCAGCGCTGAAATCGTGGATCGCTTCGCCTTGCATGACAAAACAGGCGTCGAGAGTGGCATCGTACCCCATTGATTGAAGCCAACGTGCCGTTCTCGGTTATACGCCGAGGTACTTTGCAGAGCTGTCATGTGGCCTTGCATGCAGGTAGCGGCCCGTCGTTGCGACAGACGCATGACCGATGGTGTTCTGCACCAGATGGATCGGCGCGCCACGGTCGAGGCTGTGGCCGGCGTGGCAGTGCCGCAGCCAGTGCGCTGACGTTTCAGGCGGCAAGCCAGCCCGGTCCGCCGCAGCCTTCACGACGCGATGGGCCTGCATGGTCGTGATGGCCACCCCACCCTTGCGGGAGGCAAGCATGGCGTTATCCGCTTGTGCATCATGCCGGAGTGGCAAGTCGCCATCAGAATTGGTTAGGTGGAGTCCCAAATCCATGGCACATTGAAACTAGGGTGCGTTCCATTTGAAAGATAATTACAATGAAAAATATGAGCCTGAACCATGAATATTTTAAAGGTGTTCGCTCGCGTATGACTGTGAATAGCACGGTACGCTTTGGAGTAAATATAAAGCGTACGTCTCCGTACTATGAGGTGTTCCATTCTGCTGTTGGCAGGCGGTTTCAATACAATGGAAAGACAAATGAAAATTTTGGCCTCGCTAAGTCTGAGTTCGAAGACAAGAACTTAAGCCGCCCTTATACATATCCAGAAATCGCGCGATTTATGAAATTAGGTCATTCGCTGCAGTTCAATAGCAGTGAATAATGGGTGCGCTGGCTGCCCCTGAGCATCTCTTGGTTTCCGCACGGTGGAAATGCCCAGAATAGACCAACTCAGTATGGCGGTGGCCACTCCCCGCTGTCAGACGGTGAGATATTTCGACGAACTATCGTTTGGCCGGGCGTGGAGATAGCGCCCCGTCGTGGCGACGGAAGCATGACCAATGGTGTTCTGCACCAGGTGGATCGGCGCGCCACGGTCGAGGCTGTGGCTGGCGTGGCAGTGCCGCAGCCAGTGCGCTGAGGTTTCTGGCGGCAGGCCAGCCCGGTCGGCAGCGGCTTTGACGATGCGATGGGCCTGCATGGTCGTGATGGCAGTCCCGCCCTTGCGGGAGGCGAACACCGCGTCATCCGGCAGGGCGTCAGTGGGGCGGATGGCCGTCAGTTCCCGCCATGTCCGGGGGCTGACCAGAACAGCGCGGGTCTTACCCCCCTTGCCATGAACCGTGACTTGGCCAGCATCCTCGCGAGGCGTCAGGGCGCGCCAACGCAGGCCGCAAGCCTCTGACACGCGAAGCCCACCCCCATACAGCACCTTCAGCAGCGCCCGATTGCGGGGATTGGTTTCCATCTCCAGCATCCGGATCACGTCGGCTTCCGGCAGGATGCGTTCGGCCAGGGTGTTCTTCACGGACGGCGCTTTGATCATCTTCCCGACGTTGAAGGGGATATAGCCGGACTCCTGGGCGAAGCTCAGCAGGCTCTTGATGACGGCGGTCGCGTTGGCACGGGTTGCCGGGGCCTTGTCTGCCAGCGTGGCCAGATAGTCCTGCACGTCGCCCAGCCGAACATCCCGCAAGGGTACCCGGACGAACGCCATGAAGTCGGCGGCGCGGCGTGCGTAGTTGCGCCGGGTGTGGGGGCTCTCATTCCGCGTCAGCCACATCGTGACCAGTTCGGCGTCGCTGTCGGCCTGGCTCGGCATGACCGTGGCGATGACTGCGGGAAGGTTGTCCATTTTGAGCACCCCTTACGAATGTTAGCTAAGGTAACTTGTCTAACATTCAAACGCCAAGAATCGGACAGGAAATGGCAACGCGCTACAGCGCGTGAAGACCCGTGACAGGACGTGAAAGCGTTCACCAGTCGCTGAGAGGGTGTCGACGGTACTCGTCTAACGTCACGCGACAAAAAACACACAGGAGCGACAACGCAATCGCTGGGCGCTACTTCGCGTAAAGTAGGCCCGTTTTCGTAGCCAACTCTCTGCCTTAATCACTTGGTATAGAATAAATTGTGCAGCGCTATGAGGAAGGGGGGCAAAATTCTTAGTCAATTGCTTTGGCCATTGGTTTCAGTGGCGGCAAGCGTTTCCATAAACATCTTCATAAATTCGTATCACGCCTTAGACGTGTTGAATGACCATAGACCACTCTATGTCGCCGTGGGTGGCGCCGCCTATTTTTCGTGCGCATGGCTGGCGGCGCGCTTGGCAGGGGCGGCGCTTGAACGTTCGCGTTCAAAACGACGGCCAGTCCCAAAGCTGTTGCTGGAAATCGTTACTGCAGCATTTTTTGTTTTTGCGAGCCTGGCCACGATACTGCTGGCTGTTGGCCAGAACTGGAGCACGGCAATCGCTGGGTCTGGTGTCCTGGTCGCGGTTCTGGGCTTTGCCCTTCGCGGTTCTCTCGCAGACGTGTTTTCAGGCATCGCCCTTGGCCTGGAAGCCCCATTCCGCATCGGCGATTGGGTTTCTATCAATGACGAAACACGGGGAAGGGTGACGGAAATCGGCTGGCGCACAACCAGATTATTCACGCGGGACGACACATATGTGATCCTGCCCAATAGCGCCATCGCGAGGCAGAAACTGACCAACTATAGCGCGCCGAGACGCAAATATCGGGGGTACGTCCATGTGAAGCTTGGCTACGATATCCCCGTGACCGAAGCCAAGCGGATACTCGCGCAAGCGGCCGCAGAACCCGGGGCGATTGTTGCTTCGCCGCCTCCAGACGTACGGGTAACCTCATACGATGAGGGCGGAATTCTTTACCGGGTGCGGTTTTGGGTGCCAAGCTTTGTCGATGATATTGATTGTAGGGACGAAGTTTATACGGCAATTGACGCCGCCCTACGCCAGCACGCAGGGACGAATCCCTCTGGCTATGGGCCATTCAGCACGCGCTGTTACCCGCCCGCCGGTCACCGAGAAGCCGATGCGCAGCGTGCTCCACACTGAAGGACCAGGAGACATCGATGGCGCATATTCCATCCACGATGCCTGAAGGCTTGGTAGCTTACGCCCGCTCGCCGGATTTCTCCCCTGAGACTCTGCCCGCCAGGCTGAAGGCGGCACACACGACCAAAGCTGGAGCGTGGGGTTTGTTGCATGTCCTCTCGGGCAGTGTGCGCTTCACACTAGAAAAGCCTGACGGGACCGAGCTCATTGTCCCGGCTGGAGCGGCTGTCGTAATCGAACCGGAGATTGAGCACCGCGTGGAATTTGTTGAACCGGGCCGGTTCTATATCGAGTTCTGGAAGATGCCTTGAACCATTCAGGCCGCACTACCCCGGCACTCCATCGTCCCCTACGGTGCCGCCCTCATTTTCCCAACGAGACACCTTGCGCGAAACACTTTGTGTAAAGCGAAGCCGGACGCCCACGCCCATGTCGTCTTCGGGAATAAAGTGCGCTCCAAAGCCCTCCAGGACGGTCTGCAGCACGCGCAGGTTCGTCATATCAGCAGGGTCCCATCCAGCTTCAAAATGCCTGATCAGGTCTGGGTTCAACCCTGTCCGACGCGCCAGTACGTCAATGCCAATACCAGTCAGAGCCCGCGCAGCGGCGCATTGAGGGCCTGTGATAAGTGGTGCTGCGCTCATATCAAACTCCTCGTAGCCTCAGCCATGCGCCCGTGAGCAAACCGGGATTTGCCCCATTATAGGGGAAATGGTGCAGCTACTGGGACCTGCTGGCAACAGAAGTCAGACACAGCCTCCCACGCCCCGTGGTTGCCTATGCCGCCCGGACTTTCATATCCGCGGGCCTCATCCGAACAGCCGGCATGAGGCAGGGTGAGGTCACCGTCTCTGGTGACCGAATTTCATGGATTTCGCCAGCTGGGAACGGGCTGCGGAGTAATTCGGGGAGACCATGGGATAGTCAGGAGGCAGCTTCCACTTGAGGCGATACTCCTCAGGCGTCATGCCATAGGCGGTTGCCAAGTGACGCTTAAGCGACTTGAACCGCTTCCCATCTTCTAGGCAGATAATGTAGTCCGGCGTTATCGAACGCTTCACCGGCACGGCCGGAAGCTGCTCAGGCTCCATCTCAGGGGTCGGCGTAGATTCTGATGAAAGTGTTACTAATTTCTTATGTACTTTTGAGATCAATTCCTCGAGCTTATGCTTATCAAGCGCGTTATTTGAGATGTAAGCACAGACTATATCAGCCGTGAGTTGGACGTGTTTTTGATTTTCTTGAAATTTGTCCATATTCGCTACCCTACACAATATTTTGTCTACTTTAAGCTCTCAGACTCGCTATGACAATAGCTTGATATTTTGACCGCTTGGCCTATTTCGCCTTTTCGGCAGAGTGGAGGGCACATCTTGTCAATTGCGAATAGAGAAGTGCCGAAACGGATTGTAGCATTACAGCATTAAAGCGCGAAGACAGGATAACGCGAAACTCGCACCCCGCTGTCCGTCAATCATGCTTTAACGTATGAGCGCTGTAGTGGGCCGATGAAGATTCGGAGAGAGGTCGCATGAGGACCGTTGCGCTTGTGACGCAAAAAGGCGGAGCCGGTAAAACGACCATCACGGCATCGCTGGCTGTAGCGGCCATGGAGGCCGGGGAACGTGTAGTCGCCTTGGATCTCGACCCTCAGGGGTCATTGGCGAGCTGGGGTGACTTGCGCGACGTAGACACCATTGCGGTCGACAAGCCGACGCCCGAGCAACTGGTCCAACTCCCCACTATCCTGTCTGCCCTTGAGAAGCAGGGGTTCACGCTTGCGTTGCTCGATACCGCAGGCGTTGAAAGCACAGCCGGCAATCTAGCAATGAAGGCTGCTGACTTAGCCCTTATCCCGGCGCGACCATCCAGTCTGGATCTGAAAGCGACGCTTCCAACCGTTGAGGCCCTGATGCGTCTTAGCATGAAGGACCGGTTTGCTTTCGTGCTGAACCAATGCCCACCCGGGCGGAATTCGCGCGCGGCTGAAGCTGCCAAGGGACTGGCGATGTTTGGCGTTCTGGCGGATCCCCCTCTAACCCAACGGGCCGACCATCAGGATGCATTGGCGGCTGGGCAAGGCGTGACGGAATACGCCCCAGAAGGGAAAGCGGCTGGCGAAGTCCGCGCCCTCTGGGAATGGATCAATCGGAAAACGAGAAAGGAAGCGTAATGGCCAAGCGTCCTTCGCTCATTGGCTCTTTGTCACTCGATGCCGGCAGCACCCCGCAGCCAGAGGCAAAGACAGAGGTCAAGAAGCCCGCCGGTCGGAAGCCCCGTCCGAATATCGTCCACACATCCGTCTATCTCCCGCGCCCGGTCTACATGAAGATCCGGGAAATTGCGTACGTGACGGATCAAAAGATCCACGACCTCCTCATTGAGGGGATCGACAACGTACTGAGAAACCATGGACATCCGGGCGTTGACGCTTTGAAGGAACAGATGCAGCAGGAGCACTTGGCATAACTGCCGCGCCCTAGTTTTGTAATGCTGTAGTTGTCTGGCGCCAGCCAAATGACGGGCGTTTGACAGAATCGCGCTCAGCAAGCCGAATGGCACGCTGGCGGCTAGATTCGCCATTGATTT
>NZ_JCAWFG010000075.1:0-1493 GCF_059740505.1 Camelimonas sp. FR25
GCAAGATAGGCGCTATCGCCAACCGACGGGCCTGGCAAGGTGAGGACGACGAACTGGTTCACGGTTGCGTCGTCGTCCGCCTGATGCCTCCGGTAATCCAGCAATTGATGCAGGGAGGTTCCAGTCGCGAGGCTCGGCAATGTTGTGGGGAAGCACTGGTCGCTGCGCGTTCGCCTGACGTTATTAAAAGCGACTGGATGCAATCCGGCGAACCGCAGCGCCCGTTTCAGGCTGGCGAGATTGAACAATCGGGTGTGGGTATGGTCGAGCAAGCCGTCCGCAGTGTAGTCCCACTGCCCAAGCGGGAGGCGGAAACCGATGTCGCGATGGGCGACATTTGGCACTGTGATGACCACCGGCGCGCTAAAGTCGTGCGCCAGTTCGCGCAGCGCCCTGAGGATCTCATCACCATCGGGCAGATGCTCGAGGGTGTCGAGCATGGAGATGGACGCCAGGCGTCGACCGCCGAGGATGGTCCGGAGCGCCGCGAGCAGTTCCGCCTTGCCGGCAAATTTGGTCTCGTGCGCCTCAAAACCTCGGGCCCGCAACGACGTCAGGCCGCGCGGCTCACCGTCCACGCCGACGTAATGCAAGCCAAGCCGTGAGGTCAGGGCCTCGGCGATCCGGCCATAGCCGCAACCTATATCGAGATGAACATCCCGCTCCAGTGTATTGTCCTGCGCCGCGACGTGGTTCGCCAGCAGTGAGACGACGTGGCCGTAAACATTATCAGACGCATATGCGTTGTCGTAGGAGGCGCTTGCATTCAGCATTACAGTGCATACCTGTGGCGCGTGTAGTTGATGCCGTCGAAAGTCCCTGTTTTGTGGTCGGGATCTCGAGGCGACGGCGCTCGCCCGGACGTTAGCCTGTCCTGGAATGATTGATAGGCCTTCCGTTCGTCCGGGGCGCCATCCTTGAAAGACGCCAGCAGCCGCGCGAGATGCGCGTGGTAGGACCATTTGTGCGCCATGAGCAGCGCGGCTTCCGCCGAGTAGTAGCGCTCGGCGCTCGTCGGTTGCCAGCGCCCCGCGTCCGACAGGCGCTTGTCGTGAAACACCACGGCTGATGGTGCAAAGATGACTTTGTACCCCGCTTCGCGAACACGCCAATAATAGTCGACGTCGTCGCAATAAAGAAAGAAGCTCTTGCTATCAAAGCCTTCAATTTGCCGGAACAGGCTGTTGTCAAGAAGTGCACAGGCGGTGGCGGCCCAGCTTGTTTCGCCGGTGACCGGGTCGTAATATTTTGGATGCTCCAAGGGAATTTGCTTGGCTTCCACCATGCCGACCCGGCTGTCGGCAAAGGGCGCGATCATATGCTCAAACAGCCGTGGACTGACAACGACATCCGGGTTCAGGATCAGCAGATAATCAGCCGTTGCGCCGGCAGCCAGTTCATTGTGGCCGCGCGCGGAACCCAGATGGACGGTTCGAAAAACCTGGTGCTTTGAGGTCTCTGGAGCGAAACTGACGCTGTCAGATTTTGGAGGC